>JAEZGC010000104.1 GCA_023437345.1 Actinomycetes bacterium | reverse complement strand
GGTGACCCTGACCAAGGGAAAGGCCGAGCCCAACGGCGACCGGATCGAGCTGGCCAAGGGCGACACCGTCGAGTTCGTCGTCACCTCCGACCACGATGATGAATTGCACATCCACGGCATGGACATCGAGATCCCGGTCGACGCGGGCGAGACCGTCGTCCAGCAGGTGACCGTCGACAAGACCGGCAGGTTCGAGGTTGAGTCCCACCACCCCGCCCTCGTGATCGTGCAGCTCATAGTCCGATGACCCCGCTGCTGGTTCCGCTGCACGGGATCGGCTCCCGCCAGGACCTGCCGCTGCCCTTCGAGTTCGTCCTGCTCGGCGCTGCTCTCGCGCTGGGGGTCTCGTTCGCGGTCCTGGCCTTCGCCTGGCGCTCCGCGCGGTGGGACGCGCTCCCCGGCGGGCGGCCGGTCCGCGCCGCCCGCGTGCTGGACTCCCCGCTCACCACCTGGCTGCTGCGGCTGGTGGTGCTGGCAGTCTGGCTGACCGCCGGGCTCGGCCTGTGGCTCGGCCAGGACCGCGTCACCAACCCGGCCTTCGGGTTCGTCTACGTCTGGTTGTGGGTCGGTCTGGTGCCCCTGTCCCTGCTCGCCGGACCCGTCTGGCGTCGGCTCAACCCGCTGCGGACGCTGCTGCTGGGCGTCCGGCGGCTGCCGGTGATCGGCCCGCGGGTGGGACGCCGCAGCCTGCCGTCCCGGCTCGGCGTCTGGCCGGGTGCAGTGGCGCTGGCCGGCTTCCTGTGGCTGGAACTCGTCCAGCCCGGCAACAACACGCTGCCCATCGTGCAGGCGTGGGCCGCGGCCTGGTTCGTGTGGTCGTTCGGCGGGGCCCTGGTGTGGGGTGAGCGCTGGTTCGCCGCCGCGGACCCGTTCGAGGTGGTCTCCAGCCTGGTCGCCCGGGTCTCGCCGTGGCGGCGGGTGGACGGGCAGCTGCGGCTGGTGAACCCGCTGCACAACCTCGCCGCCGGCCCCCATCGGGCCGGCACGGCGGCCGTGGTCGTGGTGCTGCTCGGCGGCACGGCCTTCGATTCCTTCGGCGCCACCACAGGCTGGATCCGGCTGGTCCAGACCTCCGACCTGGCTGCTGAACTGTGGGGAACGCTCGGCCTGCTCGGCATGATCGCGCTGGTGGGGGTCACCTTCGCCCTCGGGGTGCGCGGGCTGGCTGCCGACCAGCTGGCGGCCAGTGTCATCCCGATCGTGGTCGGCTACACGATGGGCCACTACCTCAGCCTGCTGGTCCTCGAGGGCCAGCGGACGGCGATCCTGCTCTCCGACCCGCTCGGGCTCGGCTGGAACCTGTTCGGCACCGCCGAGGCCGGAATTGCCCAGCTGTGGCTGGAGAACCCGACCGCGACCGCCCTCGTGCAACTCGTGGCCATCGTCGGGGGGCACCTGCTCGGGGTGCTGGTGGCCCACGACCTGGCGATAGCCCGGCTGCCCGCGGCCCGCACCGTCACCGGCCAGCTGCCACTGTTGCTGGTGATGGTGGGCTACACCGTGGGCGGCCTCACCTTGCTCTTCTCCCCCTGATCGCCGTGCGACAGCTGCCGCCCGGGCCTCTGCGGCGCGCGGGCGTGGCGCCGTCGGTGTCGACGGTGGCAGACTCCCGACGTGGCACTCACCAGCGGGCACGGCCGTGACTGAGCTCGTCGCCCGGTACGGCCCGGACGGCAGGCCGACCGGCGAGGCTGTCGAGCGGGCCCGGATGCGCCGGGAGAACCTGCGCCACGCCGCCACCCACGTCGTGGTGCGCAACCCCGACGGCCTGGTCTACGTCCACCGCCGCACCGACACCAAGGATGTCTATCCCGGGCGGTACGACTTCACCGCCGGAGGCGTCCTGCAGGCCGGGGAGGACCCGCACGCCTCGGCGGTGCGCGAACTCGAGGAGGAACTCGGGATCACCGGCGTGGCCCTTGTCCCGCTGTTCGAGGCCGACTACGCCGACGAGCACACCAGATTCCACGCCTTCTGCTACGAGTGCACCTGGGACGGCCCGGTCCGCTGGCAGCCGGAGGAGGTGGCGTGGGGGGAATGGGTGACGCCGGAGCGGCTGCTCGAGCTGATCGACACCCTGCCGTTCATGCCGGACGCGGTGGCGAACCTTGGGCCCTGGCTCGACTCGCTGCGCTGAGCGCGCAGAATCCGGTCGCCACAGCCGGCCTGGCCGCATATCCGCGTCATGGCTGCTGGGGGAACCGGATTGTGCGGACGGTCAGCGGGTCGAGGGATCGCTGGAGGCCCGCACGATCAGGGACGGGGGCAGCACTATCTGCTGGTGGACGTGGCCGGGGTCGCCGGAGGAGTGCTCGAGCAGCAGGTTCGCGGCCCGGTAGCCCAGCTCGTAGGTCGGCTGCCGCACCGAGGTCAGTGGCACCACCCAGTCGGCGGCGAAGGTGATGTCGTCGTAGCCCACCAGGGCGACGTCCTCGGGCACCCGGACGCCGGCCTGGGCGAGCCGCCGGTAGACGCCGAAGGCCAGCATGTCGTTGCCGCAGAACACGGCGGTCGGCAGGCCCCGGTCCAGCAGTCGTTCGGCGGCCAGCATGCCGTCGCGTATTCCGATGGCGGCGACGCTCTCCTCCACCAGCGCTGTCGCCGGGTCGAGCCCGGCCTCGGCGAGTGCCTCGCGGGCGCCCCGGCTGCGCTGCGCGAACTGGTGCAGCAGGGTCGGTCCGCCGACGAAGGCGATCTCCCGATGTCCCAGCTGCAGCAGGTGGCGGACCGCCAGCCTTGCCCCCGCGACGTGGTCGACCGACACCGAGCAGGCGTCGGGGGAGTCGAGGTAGTCGAGGAACACGATGGGCAGCCGGCGATCCCCGTCCCACTCGCTGATCCGGGGGGCGTCGGACGAGGCGGGCGTCAGCAGCACGCCGCGGACCCGTTGCGCGGCGAGCATGGTGAGCAGCCGGGTCTGCCGGTCCGGGGCGTTCTCCGAATCGCACAGGATCATCACGTGGCCGGCTTCGTTGGCCGCCCGCTCGACGGCGCTGGCGGCCTCCATGAAGAACGGGCTCATGATGTCGAGCACGACCAGGCCGATCACCTGGCTGGACGCACCGGTGAGCACACGCGCCTGCTGGTTGGGGACGAACCCCAGCTCGGCGATCGCCCGCTCCACCACGTCACGGGTGTGCTTGCGGACCATCTCGGGGTGGTTGATCGTGTTGGACACGGTGCCGACCGACACCCCGGCCAGGGCCGCGACGTCGCGGATGCTCACCGTCGTCCGTGCCGGCCTGGCATCCCGCAGTTCCGGGGGCACCGCGGCTCCTTTCCGACCCGCCCAGGGTCCGGGCACCCCGGCCGGGAGCCGGAAGGTTGTCCAAACCGTTATCAGATTCAGCATTGAATCCGGTAGCGACAGGGTCGCAGCCAGTGTAACGTCTGAACCGGTTCAAGTAATGAACCGCTTCAAACAGCGATGTTGCTGGAGGAGGACGCCGATGACGCGCCGCTGGTACGTACCCGACGCCTACATCCCGCCGGTCAGCACCGGCCCTGAGCCGTCGCACGAGTCGATCTGCGTGCTCAACGCCAGCCAGGAACCGGCCGAGTTCGTGATCACCGCCTACTTCGCCGACCGCGACCCCGAGCGCTCCCGGCCGATCACCCTGCCGGCCCAGCGCGACGTGCACCTGAGGACCAGCCGGCCCGATCAGGTGGGCGGCCTGCAGCTCGAACCCGGCGTGCCGTACGGCCTCATGATCGAGTCCGAGGCCGACCTCCAGCTGCAGTACAGCCGGCTGGACACCACCCAGGCCGCCTACACGCTGATGACCGCCATGCCCATCCCGACCGAGCCGCGTTGAGCGGATCGGCCACGCAGTGACCGCAACCAGTTAAGGAGTAAGTGCATGAAGCAAGGACGCTTTGTGGGCGGGGCGATCGCCGCCGCGCTCGCGCTCAGCCTCGGCCTGACCGCGTGTGCCGGGTCCCCGGCGCCGTCCGGCAGCGCCTCGGCCGACGGTGGCGACTACACCATCGCCGTGGTCCCGAAGGACGCCACCAACCCGTGGTTCGTCAGGATGGAGGAGGGCGTCAAGAAGTACGCCGCCGACACCGGCCTCAACGTCTTCCAGAAGGGCCCGGCCGAGACCGACGCCACCATGCAGGCCCAGGTCATCCAGGACCTGATCGCGCAGGGCGTGGACGCGCTCGCGGTCGTCCCGGTGGACCCGGGTGCGCTGGAGACCGTCCTGAAGGAGGCCATGGACGCCGGCATCGTCGTCGTGACCCACGAGGGCGCCAGCCAGCAGAACACGATGTACGACATCGAGGCCTTCAACAACTCCGACTACGGCGCCTTCATCATGGAGAACCTGGC
>JAEZGC010000069.1 GCA_023437345.1 Actinomycetes bacterium | reverse complement strand
GTCATCGCCGGTGCCAACCGCGGCCAGCACCCGACCCCCCGCGGTGACGAGACGACCCGCCGCATCGAAGGCGGTGCCGGCATGGAAGACGGTGCCCGCCTCGGCGCCGGTGATCGGGTCGCCAGTTCGCGGCAGGTCGGGGTAGCCGGACGCGGCCAGCACGACGGCCACCGCGGCACCACTGCCCCACTCCAGCGGCGGCTCGCCGGCCAGCCTGCCGGTGGCGGCGGCCAGCAGCACGCCCGCGAGCGGGGTGCGCAGCCGGGTCAGCAGCGGCTGGGTCTCGGGGTCTCCGAACCTGGCGTTGAACTCCACCACCCGGACCCCGCGCGCGGTCAACGCGAGGCCGGCGTAGAGCAGCCCGACGAACGGGGTACCGCGGCGGCGCAGCTCGTCGACGGTGGGCTGGATCACTGTGGCCACGACGTCGTCCACCAGGCCGGGCGGGGCCCACGGCAGCGGGGTGTAGGCCCCCATCCCGCCGGTGTTCGGCCCGGTGTCGCCGTCGCCCACCCGCTTGAAGTCCTGGGCCGGCTCGAAGGGCAGCACGCTGGTCCCGTCCGACAGCGCGAAGAGGCTCACCTCGGGCCCGTCGAGGTACTCCTCGACGATGACCGGTCCGCAGGCGGCAGCGTGCCGCAGCGCCGCCTCGCGGTCGGCGGTGACTATCACTCCCTTGCCGGCGGCCAGGCCGTCGTCCTTGACCACGTACGGCGGACCGAACCGGTCCAGCGCCTGCGCCACCTCGTCGGCGGTGCGGCACAACGCGGCCTGGGCGGTGGGCACGCCGGCGGCCGCCATGACCTGCTTGGCGAAGGCCTTCGACCCCTCCAGCCGGGCAGCCTCCCGGCCGGGGCCGAAGACCGGGATCCCGACCGCCCGAACGGCGTCGGCCACCCCCGCGACCAGCGGCGCCTCAGGGCCGATCACCACCAGTCCGGCGTCGAGTCCGACGGCCAGCGCGGCTACCGCGTCACCGTCCAGCGGGTCGAGCCGGTGGTTGGTGCCCACCCGCGCGGTCCCGGGGTTGCCGGGCGCGATGTGGACCTGCGCCACCGACGGGTCGCGGGCCAGCGCCCACGCGAGGGCGTGCTCGCGTCCGCCGCCACCGACCACCAGCACCCGCAATCCCGTCACGGCGCGATCCTATCGACGCCTGGACAGCCAGGACCTGCGGGGCCGGGCGCCGGGATCAGCGCAGGCTGAGCAGCCAGGCGAGCAGGTAGGTGCGCGACAGCCCGTCGTCGATCAGGTCGTCGGGCAAGTCGGCAGCGGTCGCCAACGCTGCGTCCCGCTCCGCCGTCCCGGCGAGCGCCGAGTACATCAGCAGGTAGTCGCCGAACTGCTGGCGGAAGTTCCCGCCGGTGGCCTCGTCGACGTTGGCCCGGATGCGGTCCGGGTCGCCCGCCAGGTAGCCCGAGGACGGGCTCATCGGGAGCAGCAGGATGGCGAGCTTGGCCGCCGGTTCGGGAGAGAACCAGGTGGCGTAGTCCCGCTTGCCGCCCCACAGCAGCGAAACGATGCCCGCCTGGTAGCCGGGGAACTCCGACAGGTCGGGGTTCGTCCAGTACGTCAGGCCGGACTGGGCCTCGGCCGACGCCATCCAGGCCGCCTGGGTGGCCAGCGGCTGGTCGCCGGCGGCCTGTGCCCACAGTTCGAGCCCGGCGTAGGCGTTCACCGACTCCGACACCGACTCCTGGTTGTTGCCGTCAGCGAACGGCGAGGTCCCCGACGCCCAGGAGTGCGAGCCGTACGGGTCGAACGCCCGGCGGGCCGGGAAGTGCTCCCCGCCCGAGCTGGCGATGTCGGCGGCGAGCAGTGTCATCACCGGCGCGTACCGCTCGACCACTGTCGGGTCGTGCCCGGCCAGCACCGCCGCGGCGTACAGGAAGTACCCGTAGTGGAAGTGGTGGTCGTTGTACTCGTCGCTGCCGAAGGACGGCGTGAGTCCGATCATGCCCCTGCCCTCGGGGTCGTAGACGAAGCAGAACGCCTCCCGCTGGGCGCAGCCCTGCGGCTCGGTCCACTTGGTCAGCGCCTCGTCCAGGGCGCCGGCGGCCTGCTCGGCCCGGTCCGGCAGCTCCAGCTGGTCGGCGACCATCAGCAGCATCGCCAGCCGCTGCAGCGCCTTGCCGCCGAAGTAGGTGTCGGCGGGCAGGTCCGGCAGGTCGGCGAGGTCGGCGTCCAGCTGCTCGCGCAGCTGCTCGCGCTGGCCGTCGGTCAGGCCGGACAGGTCGAGCGCGGCGCGGCTCGCCAGCCGGGGCGCGCTCCAGGTCAGGGTGGAGCCCTCGCACAGCTGCATGGTGCCGAGCACCGACGGGTAGCTGCCGAGCTCGCACGCCTGGTCTGCGGCCTGGTGGGGCAGCCGGGCCATGGCGGTCGGGCCGTCGGCCAGGTAGGTCAGCGAGGTGCTGACCTGGTCGTCGCCCACCTGGTAGGTCACCTCGGAACCGGTGACGAGGTGGGACGCCGCCGAGGCGAGCGCGGCGACCTCGGTGCCCTCCGGCACCGGCCAGAACACCAGGCTGCCGCCCGCCGGGACGTCGACGGTGCCTCCCGAGACGGCGGCTCCGGGGGCGAGCAGTGCGTACTGCACACCGCCGATAGTGGCCGCGTAGAGGTCGTCGCCGGCGGGCTGGAAGCCCTCCGGGAGGGTGACCGAGGCGGCCCGCTCGGCGAGCCAGGCCACGAACGGTGAGCCCTGGGCGATCGTGGTCGTCCCGACCCGCGCACCGTCGGCGGCGAGGTTGTCCAGGACGACCACCGACGGGTCGGAGTTCGCCACCACCGAGTGGTCGGCGCCGACCCCCACCGCCACGTCGGGCACGAACCCGCCGGCGATGGTGGCAGGGTTGGCCACCACCCGCGGCAGCCCGAGCGCGAAACCGTCGCCGGTCAGCGCGAACCCGAGCGGGAGCGGGAATACCGACATCGGTTCGTCGCCGAACACCAGCCCCGAGTACCACCGGTTGGTGGGCGGGGTGAGCCCGTCAGCCAGCCGGTGGGCCGGCAGCGGCTTCACAGTGCGGTGCGGCACAGCCTCGACCAGCGGCGCGACCGCGGCGTCCGGCAGCACCTCCTGGCCGGCCGGGACCGAGGGTGGGGCCGATGACGGTTCCGACGACGGGCTTGCGACGGGCGGGGCCGCGGTCGGGGAGCACCCGGCGACCACGAGGGCGAGCCCGGCGACCAGGCCGGCGATCTGTCGAAGGGTGGTCATCGCAGTCCGATCTTTGCCAGGAAGTCCTTCAGGACGTCGCCGGTGCCGGCCAGCGGCCCGGTGTCGTCGAGCTCGACGGCGACAGTCACCGGCGTCCCCGGCTTGCCGAGGGCGGGCTGCACCGTCGGCAGCTCGGGTGAGCTCACGCGAATCGTGCTGACGGTGCCGGTCTCGCCGGTCTCGACCGCGACGGCGGTCACCTCGCCGTCGATGATCCTGTCGTTGGGCAGGGTGATCCGTGCCGGCGAACCCGGATGCACCCGGGCGTAGTCGCGCGGCACCAGCCGGAACCTTGCCTCGATGAAGCGGTCGCCGTCCGCAGTGATGGTGGCGAGCGCCACGCCGGCCGGCAGCGAATTGCCCTGCCTGGCCTGCAGCTGGCCGATCTCGCCGTCGATCACGGCGAAGTAGGTGATCAGGCCCTGCTGCTTGTCGATCCGGTAGGCGGCGGTGTCGCTGACCTGCAGGCCGTTCTCGATGTCCTGCTTGAGTTGCAGGCTCTGGACGGAGAACAGCCGCTGGCCCTCGGTGACGCGGTCCCCGTCCTCCACCCGCTGCTCCACCACCGTCCCCGGGTGGTCAGCGCCCACCGAGTAGACCTCGGCGGCGACATTGGCGGTGAAGCTTGTGATGGTGTTCTGGCGCTGGTTGAACAGCACGGTCAGGCCGGCCACGAGCGTGATCACGGTGAGGATCCCGCCGAGCAGTCGGAGTCTGTTGGTCCAGGTCATGCGAGCCTCCCGGCTGTGGTGAGTTCGCGGCTGTAGCGCCGCCCCACCGCTTCGGTTTCTGGGGTCTTGGAGAATGCCTCGCGCAGCGCCACCAGCAGGAACGCGCCGAGGAAGGCGGCGTTGGTGAGGCTCCAGGCGGTGGCCAGGGCGAACTGCGAGTTGCTGACGTCGCGCCAGACGCCTACCGCGCCGGTCAGCACGAGGAAGGTGAACACGTAGACCTGCGGCCTGATGAAGGTGAACGGCGAGGTCTTCTTCGCCCTGGCACCTGTGACGTGCCACTTCTGTTCCTTGCCGATGAAGGCGTTGATCAGCGCCTGGTGGTAGATCGGGAACGAGGCGGCCGCCAGCAGGAGCACCTGCCACCGGAACGAGCCGAGGGTGTAGAACGCCAGCAACACCTGCATCAGGTAGAACCCGGCGTAGAACAGCAGCCAGCTGGTGATGGACGTGCCGAGCGTCACCGGTCGCAGGTCGAAGAAGATCTCCAGCGCCGGCACCAGCATGAGGACGCCCGGCATGATGCCGGTGAGGTAGTGGGTCGCGGTCACCAGGTACATCAGGCGCTGGTCGACGGTGAGCGGGTGGCGGGGGTTCAGCGGGTTGTGGGTGAACAGGATCTCGAACCCGCCGGTCGCCCAGCGCAGCTGCTGCTTGGTGTAGGCCTCGATCGTGTCCGGGGCGTCGCCCACGGCGAGTACATCGGGGATGTAGACGCTTCGCCAGCCTCGCTCGTGCATCATCAGCGACGTCCAGACGTCCTCGGACTTGGAGTCGGTGTAGATGCCGCCGATGTCGTCGACCGCAGCGCGCCGGAAGACCACGTTGGTGCCGACGCAGAAGGCGGCGTTGAAGTGGTTGCGGCCCGGCTGGATGAACCGGTAGAAGACCGTCTGCATGTAGCCGGCGCCGCGCGAGATCAGGTTGTTCAGGTTGCCGTAGCTCTGCGGGGTCTGGACGAAGGCGACGTTCTCGTCGCCGAAGAACGGCAGGGTCTCGTACAGGAACTCGGGCTTGGGCACGAAGTCGGCGTCGAACACGCAGAAGTAGTCGCACTTCACCACACTCAGCGCGTGGTTGATGTTGCCCGCCTTGGCGCCGCTGCCGGACAGCCGGCGCAGGTAGTTGACGCCGAGCTCGGCGGCGAGGTCGCGGACCTCGTCGGAGGCGCCGTCGTCGAGGATCCAGGTGGTGTGGGTGCCCCACATGTCGCGTGCGGCGGCCGCCGTCCGCGCTATCACGTCGACCGGCTCGCCGTAGCACGTGATGAACGCGGCCACGGAGGCGGGTACGGCGTGGATGGTCAGCGGCCACTCGGAGTTCGGCCGGTGGGCCGCGGTCGGGGTGTGGTCCCCGAACAGGGTGCGGCGGACCGCGTAGTAGTCCTCGTCGCGGGGCGACTTGGCCCCGGCGAGGATCGTCCACATCGCCAGCAGCGCGTGCACGACGAGCACGGCCTCGGCGCCCACCACCAGCAGGTAGGGCAGCCAGTCGCCCCGGTTGGCCGGGTTGAGCAGGAAGGCGCCGTAGCCGAGGATGCCGACGGTCGCGATCAGGACGAGCAGGATCATCACCGGCGAGTACGGGTTGCGGGTGAGTTCTCGTCGGGTGGTGGGGTCGAATCCGTCGACCTGGCGCAGGTCATGGGTGGGCATTGGCAGCTCGTTTCAGACGCGCAGGGTCCCCCCGGGCGGCGTCGTTGGTTGGTGCATGGCAGCGCGCCGGCGCTTCGCCGTCACGACCTCCATTGGGAGCCGGCCAACCTCTGCGGGCCTACCGGCGTCATGCGTCCGACAGGCACCTTGGGCCCATCGCGTGGCCGCGTCCCGCGGGCAGCCGGCGGTCTGTTTCACCGGCTCGTTCCACCGTAGGGGCAGGCTGGGGCAAACCAAGTATCGGCGAGGTTAACGTTCGGGGTCGCGACGAAACCCCTAGTCAGCGACGCGCCCACCGGCCGCGCCCGTCCAGATGGTGAGAATCCGGGACCCTGCGGGTCCTTGGCAGGGGTCACCGCCCCCCACCGCGGGCCGGTGCGTTCTCGCCCCCGCGGGGCGTTCCGGCATCGCCTACAGCAGGTCGTGGAGCATGACCACCTGCTCGCGCGAGGGGCCCACCCCGATCCCCGAGATCCGGGTGCCGATCAGTTCCTCGAGGCGTCGCACGTACGCCTGGGTGGCGGCGGGGAACTCGTCGAAGCTGCGGCAGCCGGAGATGTCCTCGCTCCAGCCCGGCAGGTACTCGTAGACCGGCTTGGCGTGGTGGAACTCGGTCTGGGTCATCGGCTGGTGCTCGTGGCGCACCCCGTCCACCTCGTAGGCGACGCACACCGGAATGGTGTCCCAGCCGGTCAGGATGTCCAGCTTGGTGAGGAACATGTCGGTGAACGCGTTGGCGTTCACGGCGGCCTCGACCACGACGGCGTCGAACCAGCCGCAGCGGCGCGGCCGTCCGGTGGTGGTGCCGAACTCGGCGCCCTGGGCGCGCAGCCGCTCGCCGTCCTCGTCCAGCAGCTCGGTGGGGAACGGGCCCTCGCCGACCCGGGTGGTGTAGGCCTTCATGATCCCGACCGTGCGATCGATCCGGGTGGGGCCGACACCGGCGCCGATGCAGGCGCCGGCGGCGATCGGGTTCGACGAGGTGACGTAGGGATAGGTGCCGTGGTCGACGTCGAGGTGGTGGGCCTGGGCGCCCTCGAAGAGCACCACCTTGCCGGCGTCCAGCGCGTCGTTGAGGACGCGGGCGACGTCGGTGACCATCGGGCGGATCCGCTCGGCGTGCGCCAGCAGCCCTGCCGCGACCTCGGCGGGGTCGATGGCGCGCCGGTTGTAGACCTTCACGAGCAGGTGGTTCTTCTGCTCGAGCGCCGCCTCCACCTTCTGCTCGAGGATCGACGGGTCGAACAGGTCCTGGACGCGAATCCCCAACCGATTGATCTTGTCGGAGTACGCCGGGCCGATCCCGCGTCCTGTGGTGCCGATCCGGCGGTTGCCGAGGAAGCGCTCGGTGACCTTGTCGATCACTTGGTGGTAGGGGGTGATCAGGTGGGCGTTGGCGGAGATCAGCAGCCTTGAGGTGTCGACGCCGCGGGCGTTCAGCGCGTCCAGCTCCTCGCACAGCACGTCAAGGTCGATCACCACGCCGTTGCCGATGACCGGGGTCGAGTTCGCGTTGAGGATGCCGGACGGCAGCAGGTGCAGCGCGTACTTCTCGCCGTCCACGACGATGGTGTGGCCGGCGTTGTTGCCGCCCGAGTAGCGAACCGTGTAGTCGACCCGGTCGCCGAGCTGGTCGGTGGCCTTGCCCTTGCCCTCGTCGCCCCACTGCGCGCCGACAACCACGATCCCGGGCATCTACTGCCTCCTCGCGTAAGACAAGCCCGCGGCAATGCCGGCGGGCTCTTGCGACGACACTCTAGCCCCACCGCCGTGCGCGGGTCACGGCGGGCGCCGGCCCGCCCGGGCACTGCCCCCGCCCGACCGATCGGTGGCACAGCAGCGCGGAGCCGCCGACGCCGCCTGCGACGAATCTGCCGCCAGATCGGTCGCAGGGCGGGCAAACGCCGTCCCAGGGTTATCCACAGGCAGTTCCGTCTCAGGCGGGTTGTCCACCGCCGGGCCAACTCGCTGACCCGACTCCTCGGTTCCTGCCAAGGCTCCCGGGCATGACCAGCATCGAACAGGCACTGGCGCGTGGCGACGGGCTGCTCCGCGCGAGCGACCACCCCGCATTGCGCTCGCGGCTCTACCGGCTCGCGGCACAGCGACGCCTTCAGGTGGTCCTTCCGGGCGTGCTCGCGCTGCCGGGGATAGTGAGCCAGGCCCAGTTGCTACGCGCCCTGTGCCTGTGGTGCCCCCGCGCCGTGGTGCACGAGCGGACGGCGGTGGCGTTGTGGCTGGGCGAGCCGGTCACCGGGATCCACCTCGCAGCACCAGTGAAGCGCAAGGTGCCGGCGGGGGTGAGGTTCACCTGCCGGGCTGTTCCAGAGCCGCTGGTTCGCTACCGGGCGGGGATCAGACTGGCGATGCCCGCCTACGCGGCCGCGGAGTGCGCCGCCAGGGATGAGGGCCGATCACTGATGACCGGTCTGCGCGAAGGCCTGATCCGGCCCTCGGAGTTGGAGCCGGTTCTGCAGGCGCTGGCGGGAACCGTCGGGAACGAGCAGCGCGCTGCCATCGTCCGCGCGGCGCAACGCAACCCCTGGTCGCACGCCGAGTTGCTGCTGCAACGGGTGCTGCTGGCGGCCGGCATCGACGGCTGGGTCGCCAACCGGGCGCTGCGAATCGGCGGGCGGCGCTACCTTCCCGACATCTGCTTCCCGGCGCACCGGCTCGTCCTGGAGTTCGACGGCTACGCCGAGCATTCGAAGCGACAGCAGTTCCGCGAGGACAGGGAGCGCCAGAATGCCCTGGTGACGGCCGGCTACCGGGTCCTGCGGTTCACCTGGGAAGACCTGACCGGCCGTCCGGAGTACATAGTGGCCACCGTGCGGACCGCGCTGGGCTCGCGCGAATGAGTGGACAGATCTGCCGCCAGATCTCCGCATCTGCCGGAGAGAACCTCGCCAGTCCGATCGGGAGGCAGATTCGTCGCGCATGGAGGAACGACACGGTCGCCCCGGCGGCACGCCGTTCGCCGACACGTCGCCGGCGCGAGCCACCCCCTTCCGCTCCCGGGCGGCTCCGGCTGCCATGCTGTGCGCC
>JAEZGC010000037.1 GCA_023437345.1 Actinomycetes bacterium | reverse complement strand
TGCTGCGGCTGGGCAAGCTCGGCTCGTTCGACTTCAACTCCCGGTTCTACGCCGACGACGACCTGATCGTCGGCGCCGCGGACCCGTTCCAGCTGTTCCGGATCCTCTACGAGGTGATCCGCGGCGGTGGCTACGGCCCAGACTCCGAGGTCGCGTTCATGCTCGACCAGTGCCACAACGTCGAGGACAAGGTGCCGGGCCAGATCCGGTCGGTGCTCAACGTCCAGGAGATGACCGCGAAGGCGCTGCTGGTCGACGCGGTGGCGCTGAAGGAGGCGCAGGACGCCGGCGACGTGCTGGCTGCCAACCAGGTGTTCATGAACGCCTTCTACACCGACGTGCGTGCCGACCTCGCCGCCTGGCGGGAGTCCCGCGGCCTGCCCGCAGACCCGATGGCGGCGTTCGCCGCGTCCGGCTACCTCGCGAAGATAGCCGCCGACCGGGTGGGCGGCACTCAGGCGGGCTGGGGCGCCTGACCCCCGTCCTCGCTCACCCCACCCTCTGAACGCCGAGGCCTACCCGGACGCTCCGACGGCTACCCATCTGGGGAGCGGTCGGAGCGCAAGGGTGGTTCTCGGCGCTGGGGGGTGTGGGATCAGCCGCTGAAGATCGGGCGCGGCCGGCGGTGGTCAGGCGCGCACGTCGTGCAGGTGGTGCGCCACGTCGTGGAAGAAGTAGCGCGCGAAGCTCTCGACCGTGAAGTCGGCGCCATCGGAGCGGTGTCCGCTGCGGCCCAACTGATCGGCGGTCACGGTATCGAAGCGGGCGGCTATCGCCTCGCCGGCCTGGGTCAGCTCCACGGCCACCCGCGCGGGCTCCTGCTCTGAGTACCGGTCGGCTATCGCTGCGGCGTCCTGGTCCCAGTTCTCGAAGGCGGGGTCATCCTGCTCCAGCATCAGGGCGAGGCGGCGGTCGAAGATCCGGAAGACGTCGCGGATGTGGGCCGCGTACTCCAGCGGCGACCAGACGTCCCGACGTGGCCTGACGCGTACGTCGGGGCGGTCGAGCACCGAGCGCCAGCGCGGCAGGCTCGAGCGGACCGCGGCGCCGACCGCCAGCGGGTCGAAGCTGCCTGCCACGTAGCCGCACTCGGGGCAGGGCCGCTCCAGCACCCAGGTCCAGTCCTTGGTGTCGGGGGTGATGCCATCGGGCTGAGTCATGGCGGCCACCGTATCAAGCGCCTCCCGGCCCGCCCGTCCCGGTCCACACGCCGCGTCCGCGGGTGACACCGCCCGTTGCGGCCGGTCGCCCGAGGCCGGCACCCAGCTACTGCCGCGGGCCCCGGACGCGCCGAGGGCCACCCCAGGCACCGAGGGCCAGCCCTGATGGGTGGCCCTCAGCGCGACGGGTGGCCCTCGGCGTTTCGGGGGGCGCGGAACGTCAGCAGTGCGTCACAGGTCGGTCAGGACATCCCCGGCAAGGTGGACGTGGTAGCCCATCGCCTCGAACATGGCGGCCTTGGCGAGCAGCGCCTTGTCCGCGGTCTCGGCGTCCGGGGCGTAGGCCACGTTCAGGTGGTTGGCCTTGTGGCGGGCCATCAGCTGGTCGCGGTCGACGCCGTGCAGGACGGCGTTCATGATCGGCCACTCCTTGTTGGTGGAGTTGAGCCGGCGCTCGACCTCCTCCGGCGGCATCTCGATGCAGGTGCCGCGGCCCAGGTCGACGTGCAGGACGCCGTCCATGATGAAGACCCGGGACCAGACGATCTCGCCCGGCTTGGACACCCCGGACAAGGTGGCGCCGCCGAGCGGGAAGAAGTAGTAGCTCTGCCGGTAGGCGTGAGCCTTGTCGTAGCCGCCGAGGTGGGACGCGGGGACCGAGCCGGAGATCTCAAGCACCCACACGAAGTCGTCGCCCCACTGGTCGCCCCAGCGGACGTCGTGCAGCGTGGTCGCCGGGTCGAGGTGCATGGCCTTCCACACCCGGTTGGTGACCAGCGCGTCGATGGCGACGCCCTCGTCCACCTCGTTGGCGCAGGGCAGGGCGTCACCCTCGTAGAGCACCCGTGAGCCGTCGCGCGAGGTGACGGGGGGACGCTGGACGTTGTTGAGCAGGCCTTCGACGATGTCGGAGGCGGGGACCATGTCCTTGAGGCCCTGCTGGTACTGGATGCCCACCACGTCGGCGCCGAAGTCGTCGGCCATCCGGACGGCGGCGACGTACATCTTCATCTGCTGGTGGACCTGCTCGTCGGTCAGGTTCTCCTTCCAGTCACCGTCGTTGTCGATGTGGAAGGTCATCCCGGCCTCGTCCAGCCAGGTGCGGACGGCGGCAGCCTCCTGGTCGGTCACCTTGTTCATCTCGGCGACCAGCGCGCTCTGGGAGAGCCGCTCCTTGTAGATGCCGGCCGGGTTCATCAGCTCGTCGTCGATCAGCGCGTTGTACATGCCCATGCAGTACTCGTCGAAGACGGCGATGATCGCCTTGTCCTCCTTGAGCTGGGCGGCCAGCGCCTGACCAAGCTCCTTCTCGGGAGAGGCGGGCAGCGCGGGCAGGTCGCGCACGTGGGAGATGTCATGGACTATCTCACCGGTCTCCAGCCACTCCGCGAGCTTGGTGCGCGCCCACTCGTCGGTGAAGTCCTTGCTCCACAGCGTCGAATGCTTGATGTTGGCCTTCACCAGCGAGCCGTGAAGGTTGAGCATGCCGACCAGGCCGGGGAAGTCGCCGGCGAAGTTGGCGACCAGCAGGATCGGCCCCTGGTGGTCGCGCAGGCCGTGCAACACGTGGTGGCTGTACTGCCAGACCGCCTCGACGACGACCAGCGGGGCGTCCTTGGGGACGTTCTTGAAGACCTGGCGGCCGTGGTGCTGGCTGTCGATGAAGCCGTGGCCGGTCTCCGGGTTGACTCCGTGCGCGCGCTTGACGCTCCAGCCGAGTGCCTCGACCGCCGCGGCGAACTCGCCTTCCACCTGCTGCTGCATCGCCCACGTCTTGACGTTGGTGGTCAGCCTGAGGTCGCCGTTGGCGATGGTGTAGACGGTCTGCGGCTCAGCTGCCGGCCGGGTGGGGATCTCGGGCACGAGGTAGGTGCTCACTCAGACTCCTAGAGGTTGTCCGCCGCCCCGGGGCCTCCGTTGAACATCGGGGCGTGCTCGTTCCTCCATGCTTCCAGCAATCGATTTCAGAGTCAAGGCGGGCACAGCTGCGGAGCCGTCCGCGCAGGGACGGCTGCGGGGCGGAATCACTCCGCGGCGGTGCTCCCGTAGCCGCTCCAGCCCGGGATGGTGCCGTCCACGTCCCACAGGTCCAGCCAGTCACCCGAGCCCTCCCAGAGGAAGACCTGGCCCTTGATCAGCCGGCTGTTGGCCTCCACTGAGCGAAGGTCGTTGAGCATCCGGGGCGTCAGCGGGTCGCTGGTGATGGCGGCAAGGTTCGCCAGCAGCTGAGCCGGCTTCACCGAGAACGGGATGGCGACATGGCCGCGCTGGGCCGCCCACTTCAGGCAGACCGCGGCCGGGTGGACCCCGAGCTCTTCAGCGATCCTGACCACCACCGGATGCTGCATGTCGGCGACGTCACCGTCGAAGACATCGCGATCCGGGCGCCGTGGCGAGCCCATCGGTGAGTAGCCGATCACCACCATCTGGTTGTCCTTGCTGAACTGGTACAGCTCTCCCTGCTGGAACGCCGGGTGCAGTTCCATCTCGTTGATGGCAGGCCGGATCCGGGCGTCGCGCAGGACCAGCCGCAGCTTCGGGATGGTCATGTTCGACACCCCGAGGTGGCGGACCAGCCCCGCGTCCACGAGACCCTCCAGCGCGCGGTACAGGGCCATGTACTCGGCGTGGATGTAGGGGCGGGACGTCGGGTTCCGGGCGTCGGGGGCGGCGAATCGCTCGTGGGTGTTGGGGAACGGCCAGTGGATCAGCAACGCGTCGAGGTAGTCCAGGCCGAGGTCGGCAAGGGTCTTGTGGACGGAGGCGATCGCGTCCGCGGGGTC
>JAEZGC010000001.1 GCA_023437345.1 Actinomycetes bacterium | reverse complement strand
GGCGGTGCCGGCTCGACCAGGGGCGCGGGCTCGGCAACCGGAACGGCCGGAGTGCTGGGGGGACCGGCCGGACGGCTGGCGGCGCGGCGACGCCGCGGCGGCGCGGCTTCGGTTGTCGGTTCGGGGGTCGTGGTGTCGTCACCGAGCATGGTGCGCTCCTTCAGCGGTCACCCGGAGGTACCGCAACGTCGACTGCCGCAGCAGTAAAGCCTGTTGGGGCGGGTGCGTTCGCCGCCTCGTCCCCGCGGTCGTCGTTACGTCGCGGTGGGGCTCGGCGGAGCGATCGAGCTGTCACCCCGGTCGCTGCACTCGCGGAAGGAATCCGGTGTCGCGGACTCCTTGCCTGCACGCATTATTCCACAGCGGGCCAGAAAACCCCTCGTCTGCGCCGCCGTGTCCGTTATCTGAACGTGATCTTTCAGCCGACCGAGGGCGGCACCGGGTCCACCACGGTGGAGCCGTCGAACAGGCCCTGGCCGAGCCGGGTGAAGACCGGGGGGCGGGTGGGCCGGAACCCCGGGCTCACCGCGGTGAGGGCAGTCACCACATCATCGGGGCGCACCAGGGGGGTCCCGATCGCGGACACCAGCTCCAGCAGGCCCTCCCCTTCGACCCGTAGCCGCAGGATCGCCGCCCTGACGTCGAACGAGCGCAGGCCCGACTTCGTCATCCGTTCGACTGCGTGGTGCGGCTCGGCGAGCAGCGTCTGCACCGCCTGTTCGGCGCCGGCCGCCGTCACTCCAGGCACGTCCAGCCGCCAGCACGACGCGGTCAGCAGCTCGGCGAGCGGACGCGCGTCAGCCTCAGCCACCCCGACCACCTCGAGCCCTTCCGGCAACGCCTGGTTCAGCAGGCGGCGTAGCTGCTCGGGGTCGACCACCTCGGCCAGGCCGAGCTCGAGGTACTCCGACTCGCTGGCGGCGCCGGTCGGGCTGGCGCCGGCATAGGAGATGCGGGGGTGGGGCGAGTAGCCCGACGTGAAGGCCATCGGGATCCCGGCCCGCCGCAGCGCGCGTTCCAGCGCCCGTCCGATGTCACGGTGGGAGGCGAATCGGGCCCGTCCCCGCTTCGCGTAACGCACCCGCAGGCGCTGCCTGGGTGGGGCCTGCTGGGGCGGCTGGGCTCGGCTCACGTCGGGCAGGATAGCCGCGGGCGATCACCTGTCGCTGACCGTCCCGGCATCCGCCTCGGGCAGCGATTCCGGCTCGGTGCCATAGCGGTCGAGGTGCCAGGCGACGTAGCCCGCGACGGCGGTGGGCAGCGTGGCGAAGACCAGGCCGGGACCGATCCGGTCGATGAAGCCGGCGGCCTCCAGCTCCTGGCGGATCTCGTGCTTGACGCGGGCCAGGGCCAGCACGATCCCCTGGCCGGCCAGTCCGGCACGCAGCTCCTCCAGCGCGTCGACGGCGGTCAGGTCGACCTCGATGTTCGCCTCGGCGTTGAGCACGAACCACCGCACCGGCTGGTGGGCCTCGGCGACGGCACCCAGCGCTCGAGCGCGGAAGTCCTCGGCGTTGGCGAAGAACAGTGGCGAGTCGTACCGGTACACCACAAGGCCCTGCAGCACTGTGGCCCCCTCGTGGTCGTCGACGTCGTGCATCCCGGCCAGCCCCGGGACGTACCCGAGCACGCCGTCGTGGGGCCGGGAGATCCGCCGGATCAGGTCGAGCAGGGACAGCCCGATGGCGATCCCGATCCCGGCCAGCACCCCGGTCGCCAGGACGGCCACCGTCGTCACCAGCGCAAGGACGAGTTCGGAGGTGCGGAACCGCGCGATCCGGCGCAACTCGGCGATGTCGATAAGGCGGATCGCTGCGTAGACGATCACCGCGGCCAGCGCCGGGGTCGGGAACGCGGCCAGCAGCGGCCCGAGCAGGAACAAGGTGGCGACCACCAGCACCACCGAGACCAGCGAGTGCACCTGGCTGCGGCCGCCCACCGAGTCGGCGACCGCCGTCCGTGAGCCGCTGGAGGACACCGGGAAGCCGTGCAGCACACCGGTCGCCAGGTTGGCCACGCCCAGCGCGAGCAACTCCTGGGTCGGCTCGATCCGCTCGCCCCGCTTCAGCGCGAACGCCCGTCCGGTGAGCACGTTGTCGGTGTAGCCGACCACGGCGATCCCGATGGCGGCAGGCAACAGGGCGAGCACGGTCAGGTCACCGAGCTGGGGCACCCGGACGCCGGGCAGCCCGGACGGGATGTCGCCCACGACCGCGACCAGGTCGCTGCCGGGGAACCCGATCCGGACGGCGATCGCCGCCGCGGCGATCACCATCAGCGGGCCGGGCCAGGTCGGACGGAGCCGGCGCAGGCCCAGCATCGCGCCGAGCGCGATCGCCGCGAGCAGGAAGCTGGGCAGGTGGACCGCTGAGACCTGTCCGGCCAGCGAGGCGAGCTCGTCCCACAGGTTCTCCCCCGTCACCTGCAGGCCGGTCAGCTTGCCGAGCTGGCTGGTGATCATCAGCACCGCGATGCCGGCCATGTAGCCGATCAGGACGGGGTGGGAGAACAGGTTGGCCAGGAAGCCGAGCCGTCCCAGCCAGGCGGCCAGGCAGACCACCCCGACCGCCAGCGCGAGCAGCGCCGCCACCTCGGCGTACCGGTCCGGCCCGACCCCGGCGACCAGCGCACCGACACCGGCCGCGGTCATCAGCGCGGTGGTGGACTCCGGGCCTATCGACAGCTGGCGCGACCCGCCCAGCACTGCGTACACCAGCAGCGGCGCCAGGATCGCCCACAGCCCGGCCACCGCCGGCAGGCCCGCGATCTCGGCATAGGCCATCACCTGCGGGACGAGGTAGGCGGTCACCGTCACGCCGGCGACCACGTCCCCGCGCAGCCACGCCCGGTCGTACGAGGCGAGCACGGCCAGGCCGGGAGCCCAGCGCCGCCACCCGCGGGCAGGCTGATCGTCCACGCCGGAACGGTACCGCGCACGCCGGGCGCGGGGGCGGTTACCGTCCGGTCAGGCGGGTCGGCGCGCCACGGTCAGCGGCAGCAGCGTGCGTCCGGTAGGGCCGATCTGGATGTCGGTGCCCATGGTCGGGCAGACGCCGCAGTCGTAGCAGCCCGACCAGCGGCAGTCCTCGACCTCGGCGCCGCCGACGGCGTCCTGCCAGTCCTGCCACAGCCAGTCCCGGTCCAGGCCGGAGTCGAGGTGGTCCCAGGGCAGGACCTCGGCCTGCCCGCGCTCGCGGGTGGTGTACCAGGCCAGGTCGACGCCGTGGCGGGCGAGCTCGACCTCGGCGCACGCCACCCAGCGGTCGTAGGAGAAGTGCTCGCTCCAGCCGTCGAAGTGGCCGCCGTCGCGCCAGACCGCCTCGATGACATCGCCGACGCGGCGGTCGCCACGGCTCAGCAGCCCTTCGATCTGGCCGGGCCTGCCGTCGTGGTAGCGCATCCCGATCGCCCGCCCGTACCGCTTGTCCTCGCGGATCCTGTCCCGCAGCGCGTGCAGCCGCCGGTCGATGGTCTCCGGGTCAGCCTGGCCGGCCCACTGGAACGGAGTGTGCGGCTTCGGCACGAACCCGCCGATCGAGATGGTGCACCGGATGTCGCGGGTCCCGGCGGCGCGGCGTCCGGTCTCGATCACCCGCGCGGCCATGTCGGCGATCGCCAGCACGTCCTCGTCGGTCTCGGTCGGCAGGCCGCACATGAAGTACAGCTTCACCTGGCGCCAGCCCTGGCTGAACGCGGCGGCGACCGTGTTGATCAGGTCGTCCTCGCTGACCATCTTGTTGATCACCTTGCGCAGCCGCTCGGTGCCGCCCTCGGGGGCGAAGGTCAGCCCTGAGCGCCGGCCGTTGCGGGACAACTCGTTGGCCAGGTCGATGTTGAACGCGTCCACCCGGGTGCTGGGCAGCGACAGCGACACCTGGTCGTCGGCGTACCGGTCGGCAAGCTGGTGGGTGACCTGGCCGATCTCGGAGTGGTCGGCCGAGGAGAGGCTGAGCAGCCCGACCTCCTCAAGGCCGGTCGCAGCCAGGCCGCCCTCGACCATCCGTCCGATGGTCTCGATGTTGCGCTCGCGGACCGGCCGGGTGATCATCCCGGCCTGGCAGAACCGGCAGCCGCGGGTGCAGCCGCGGAAGATCTCCACCGAGTAGCGCTCGTGGACGGTCTCGGCCAGCGGCACTATCGGGCGGGCCGGGTAGGGCCACTCGTCGAGCTCCATGAGGGTGTGCTTGGCGGGCCGGGCCGGGACGCCGTCGCGGTTCGGTACCACAGCTGCGATGGCGCCGTCCGGCCCGTAGCTGACGTCGTAGAAGGCCGGGACGTAGGCCACGCCGCTGCGCGCCAGTCGCAGCAGGATGCCCTCGCGCCCTCCCGGGCGACCCTCGGCCTTCCAGTCGCGCACCAGTTCGGAGATCGTGATCGAGGCCTGCTCGCCGTCACCAAGGACGGCGGCGTCGATGAACCTGGCGATCGGCTCGGGGTTGAACGCGGCGTGCCCGCCGGCGACCACCAGCGGCGCGTCGTCGCCGCGGTCGGCGGCGTGCAGCGGGATCTGGGCCAGGTCGAGGCTCTCCAGCAGGTTGGTGTAGCCGAGTTCGGTGGAGAAGCTGACCCCGAGCAGGTCGAAGGCTGCCACCGGCAGGTGGTTCTCGAGGGTGAACTGCGGGATCCCGTCGGCCCGCATCAGCCCGGCAAGGTCGGGCCAGATCGTGTAGGTGCGCTCGGCGCACATCCAGTCGCGCTCGTTCAGCAACTCGTAGAGGATCGCCAGGCCCTGGTTCGGCTGCCCCACCTCGTAGGCGTCGGGGTACATCAACGCCCACCGCACTTGCGTGGCAGCGAAGTCCTTCGGCTGGGAGTTCACCTCACCGCCGATGTACTGGACAGGCTTGCCGACCTGCGCGAGCAGCGGCTCGAGCCGGGGGAACAGCGACGCGGGCGCGATATCGACACTCATGGTCCGGACAGCCTAACGCGCATCCGGCAAGCGGCAATACCGGCTACAGGTCGTCGATCGGGCTGTGCGGGGCCGAGTTGTCGACCACCAGGTCGGCCTTCTCGGCCGGCTGGCACTCCCGCAGGTAGAGCAACTGGCCCTCGTAGTAGCGGGCGTTGCTCGGATCTAGCGGATCCTGGTTCATGGTGCTTCGCTGGTGCAGGCGCCGGTAGGTCTCCTCGAAGGGGACGTCCAGCCACACCGACAGGTCCCACACCTTCCTGGTCCTGCTCTGCGCGAAGTCGCGCCGGTGCAGGAACATGCCGTCGATGATCACCGCCGCGTTGTCGGGCGCCACGAGCCAGGGCGACACCACCGGCGCCTCCTGGGCGAGGTCGTAGGCGGCCTTGCGGTAGCGTCCGGACCCGTCGTTGGCCAGTGGTTCCAGCACCTCGTCGTGGAACTTCACGTAGTCGTAGCTGTCCTCGTAGAAGCCGCGCGGCGATGTCCTGCCCTGCGCGTAGCGGACCGACTTCGGGTTGAGGTAGTCGTCCAGCGAGATCCTGATCACCTCGTTGCCGCATTCTGCGACCAGCACGGCGAGCTCATCGGCGAAGGTGGTCTTGCCGGCTCCGTCCACGCCGTCGATGCCGACCAGGGTCCGTCCCGCCCGGGCACGGATCCTGGCGCGTAGCCACTTCAAGCCTGTTGCGGCGTCCACCGGGGACGCCACGTCGGACTGCATGTCGTTCATCCTTCATTCCCGGCCAGTGCGGACCCGGCCAGGCTCCTCACTGTCCCACGGTACCCCGCAGGGCGGCCGGGGCGGTGCTCGTCACCAGGCCCAAACGCCTAGCCTGCCACAGAATGCCGGCCGCCGCCGCGGTCAGCAGGGCAGCCTGGATCAGCACGACAGGGCTGCCCACCCCCGCGTCGCGCTCGAACAGCCCGTCCAGCCCAAGGAACGGGACCAGGCTGAGCCCGACAAGGTTGTTCACCACGTGCAGCGCGATCGGGGCCTCCAGCCCGCCGGTCTTCCACACCAGCACCGACGCGACCACGCCGAACCACAGGTAGTGGCCGTTCAGCCACGGGTCACCGGCTCCGTGCAGGGCCATGAACACCAGGGACGTCAGCGCAGTCGAGACCACCAGCCCGACCCGCCGGGCCGGGAACCAGGACCCGATGGCACGGGCCATGAGTCCACGCATGGCTACCTCCTCGCCGGCGCTCTGCAGCGGGGTGGTGAGCAGGATCGAGATCACGAGGAACCAGGTGTCCGGCCCCACCGCGAGGTTCTCCGGCAGCCCGGAGATCGCCAGCTCCACCCCGAACAGGGCGACGTAGAACGCCAGCGCGATCAGGGTGAAGCGGCCCACCAGCCCCCAGCGCAGCCGTCCGGTGATCGCGAACAGCCAGCCGGCGCGCTGGCCGAACACCGCCCGGTGGGCAGCCCAGGCGCACGGGATTGCCAGCGCGAGGCCCACATTGTTGGCCAGGAACAGCATCGGGGTGATGGTGAGCTGTCCGGCCGCGAGTTCGTCCCACACCAGGTTGCCGCGGGCCAGGTCGTAGACCATGGCGGCCACGCTCACCGCGCCCACTGCGACAAGCCAGCTGCCGGCGAACATCAGCAACCCGACCAGGGGCTGCCACCACTGCAGGCGGGGCGCGCGGTAGAACTCGTGGTACTCCCGCGGCACCACGGGCAGCGCGGACGGGACCCGCGGCACCCAGGGCGGGACCGCCGGCACTGGCGCGGCGGGTTGGGCCATGGTCACAGGCTCAGCCGAGCCCGGGGAACCACAGGCCGATCTCGCTCGCGGCGGACTCCGGCGAGTCGGAGGCGTGCACGAGGTTGTACCGGTTGGACAACGTGTAGTCGCCCCGGATCGTGCCGGGCGCCGCCTCTGCGCCGTTGGTGGCGCCGTTCATCAGACGTACCACCTCGATGGCCGACGGCCCCTCAAGCACCAGCGCCACCAGCGGTCCGGAGGTGATGTACTCCCGCACCGGCGGGTACCACGGCTTCTCCACGTGCTCGGCGTAGTGGCGGTCGGCCATCGCGGCGTCGATCTGACGCTGCTCAAGGCTCACCAGCGACAGGCCCTTGGCCTCGTAGCGGGCCAGGATGGCGCCGACCAGCCCGCGGCTGACGGCGTCGGGCTTGATCAGCACCAGCGTTAGTTGCGTCATGGCAGCGACGATACCGGTCCGCGGGGTACCCCCCGCTCAGGGGGCGGACGGGCGCTGTCCGGCGTCGGCCGTCGGCTGCCCCGGCCCCGGCGCGGAGCGCTCGATCCTGCGTCCGAGCACGAAGCTCACCACCCACAGCAGCGCGAACATCCCGCCCAGCCAGTACATCCACGGGGTCAGCACGCCGATCCCGACGACGAGTCCCTGGGTGACCCAGCCGAGCAGGTAGCCGATCGGGTGGCGCAGCAGCGCGCAGGCCGCGACGGCGATCACGATCCCGACGACGGCGGCGCCGACGGCCACCGGGACGGGCACGTTGTCGACCTGGATCATGCCGGCGATGGCCAGGCCGAACACGACCGCCTCGAAGGCGAGGATGGACACCATCACCTTCGTCATCGGGTTCTTCGCGGCGAGCCTCATTCGTGGCCGTCCTTGCGGACCAGCAGGGAGCGGGCCTCGCCTGCGGCGTAGACCGAGCCGGCGATCAGGATGCCGGCGCCCGGACCCGCCTCGTCGGCAAGCCGGACGGCTTCGTCGATCGCGTCTGCCATCCGGGGACGGGACACCACACGGTCGGGGCCGAAGACCTCCCCGGCCAGTTCGGCGAGCGCCTCGACCGTCATCGCCCGCGGCGTGTCAGCGATCCCGGTGGCGACGACCGTCGTGACGGCCTCCGACAGCGCCTCGAGGACGCCGCGGACGTCCTTGTCGGCCATCATGGCGACGACGCCGATCAGGGGTGTGAAGTCGAAGGCCTCGGTCATCGCCTCGACAGTGGCGCGGGCGCCGTGCGGGTTGTGGCAGGTGTCGAGGACGACTGTCGGCGAGCGTCGCACCACTTCCATCCGGGCGGGGGCGACTACCGCCTCGAGGCCTTCGGCCACCACGTCGGCCGGGAGCGCGCGTCCGCCGAGGAAGGCCTCGCACGCGGCCACGGCGAGCGCTGCGTTGCGGGCCATGTGGGCGCCGAACAGTGGCAGGACGAGGTCTCCCAGCGGCCCGTCGGCGGTCTCGATCCGGATCACCTGGCCGCCCACGGCCGGCGTCCGCTCGATCAGGCCGAACTCGACCCCCTCGCGCATCACCCTTGCGCCCACCTCGGCCGCCCTGGCGACCAGGACGGCGGCCGCCGCCGGGGACTGCCCGGCGAGCACGGCGGTGCCGCCCGGCTTGATGATGCCGGCCTTCTCGCCGGCGATCTCGGCCAGCGACTCGCCCAGCAGGTGGGTGTGGTCCAGGTCGATCGGGCACACCACGGCGACCTGCGGTTCGACCACGCTGGTGGCGTCCCAGGTGCCGCCCATGCCCACCTCGACCACCGCCACATCGACCGGCGCCTCGGAGAAGGCGACATAGGCCAGCGCCGTCACCACCTCGTAGAAGGTCATCGCCACACCGTCGATCTGCCTGGCGTCCACGATGTCGACGAACGGCCGGATCTCGGCGACCAGGTCGTCGAACCGGTCGGCGGAGATCGGTTCGCCGTCGATCACGATCCGCTCGGTGATGTCCTGCAGGTGAGGGCTGGACACTCGTCCGACCCGCAGCCCGAGGGAGCGCAGCAGGGTGTCGATGATGATCGCGGTGCTGCCCTTGCCGTTGGTGCCGGCGACCTGGATCACCGGGCACGACGTCTGCGGCGAGCCGAGCAGGTCGCACAGGGCCTCGATCCGACCCAGGCCGCGGGCGACCCGGTGTTCGGGCCAACGCGACTGCAGCTTCGCGACTACCTGGTCGTGGGAGGAGCGGTTCATGGTGGGTTCAGCGTAGCGGCGCGCCACCGCCGTCAGCCCCGCACACCGGGAC
>JAEZGC010000332.1 GCA_023437345.1 Actinomycetes bacterium | reverse complement strand
GCGGGCCACCCATCCGCGGGGGCCCTCGACGTGACCGGTGGCCCTCGGCGTTTGGAGCAGCTGAAGAGGAGAGGTTCATGGCAAACCCGCGCTACGCGAAGGTCGCCGAGCAGATCAAGGTCATCGTGGCCGGCATGCTGGAGCGCCGGATCAAGGACCCGCGGCTCGGTTTCGTCACCGTGACCGACGTCCGCCTGACCGGTGACGGCCGTGAGGCGACAGTGTTCTACACGGTCATGGGGGACCCCGATGACCGCGCGCAGACTGCTGTCGCGCTCGAGTCGGCCTCCGGCCTGCTGCGCTCGACGGTGGGCAAGCAGCTCGGCATGAAGTTCACGCCCACCCTCAGCTTTGTCCTGGACGGGGTGGTGGAGGACGCCGCCCACCTCGAGGACGTGCTGGCCCGCGCCCGGGCGCAGGACGCCGAGGTCGCGGCCAGGGCGGCGGGTGCCAGTTACGCCGGCGACCCCGACCCGTACCGCAAGCCCGAGGACGACGCCGCTGCTGCTGCCGACGACCAGCTCGAGGCTCCGGCAGCGGACCAGGCCGAGGCCGGCCGGGTTGACTGACGGCCTGCTGGTCGTCGACAAGCCGGCCGGGTGGACCTCCCACCAGGTGGTGGGCCGGCTGCGCCGCATCCTCGGCACCCGCAAGGTGGGCCACGCCGGCACCCTCGACCCGATGGCGACCGGCCTGCTGCTGGTCGGCGCCGGACGGGCGACCCGCCTGCTGGGCCATCTCGCGCTCACCGACAAGAGCTACACGGCCACCATCCGGCTCGGCCAGGCGACAGTCACCGACGACGCGGAGGGCGAGCTGGTGGCCGCTGACGGGGCCGCCGGCGTCACCGTCGAGCAGGTCCAGGCCGCCATGGCGTCCTACCGGGGCACCATCACCCAGGTGCCCTCGGCGGTGTCGGCGATCAAGGTCGGCGGGGTGCGTTCCTATGCCCGGGTTCGGGCCGGCGAGCAGGTGGAGCTGGCCGGCCGCGAGGTCACCGTGTCGCGATTCGAGCTGATCCGGACGGACCGGCCCGGGGTGTTCGGCTGGCAGGGGGACGAGTCGTACGCCGCTGACGTCCTCGATGTGGAGGTCGAGGTCGACTGTTCCTCAGGCACCTACATCCGGGCGTTGGCCCGCGACCTGGGCCGCGACCTTGGCACGGGCGGCCACCTCACCCGCCTGCGCCGCACCCGAGTGGGTCCTTTCACCTTCTCCGACCCGTACCTGTCGCCCAACGGGCTGGAGGCCGAGCCGGGATGGCGGGTCCCGCTGCTCGGCCTGGCCGAGGTTGCCCGCCGCTGCTTCCCGGTCGTCGAGCTGGATCCCGGCGAGGCTGTCGATGTCCGCCATGGCCGCCCGCTCGCCCGGACGGTCCCCGGCCCGGTCAGCGCGGTGCTGGCGGAGGGGGAGTTGCTGGCGCTGTACCGGCCACAGGACGAGCGGGCAGTGCCGGTGGCCGTCCTGGTCGGCGGCTGATCCGGCGTCCTTGCTATGGTTCATCGGCAGCTTTTCGGAAGGCAGGTTGTGGAACGCTCGGTAGTCGTCATCGGCAACTTCGATGGCGTGCACCCCGGCCACCAGGCGGTCCTGGCCGAGGCGCGCAGCCGGGAACCGGGCAGACCACTGGTCGTCGTCACGTTCTGGCCGCACCCGGTGTCGGTACTGCGTCCCGAGGTGGGCCCCATGCTGCTCACCAGCCTTGAGGAGCGGATCGAGCTGCTCACCACCGCCGGCGCCGACCGGGTCGAGGTCGTCACCTTCACCCGCGAGTTCGCCGGCTGGCCGCCGGAGCGCTTCGTCTCCGAGGTGATAGTGCCGCTCAACCCGGCCCGCGTCGTGGTCGGGGCGAACTTCCGGTTCGGTCACCGGGCCTCCGGCGACGTCGCACTGCTCACCGACCTCGCGGCCGGACGCTTCGTGGTCGAGGGCATCACCCTGGTCCGCTACGGCGACGAGGAGACCTGCTCCACGCTGATCCGGCAGGCGCTGGCCAGTGGTGACGTCGGGCACGCCGCCGAGCACCTCGGACGGCTGTTCGCCTTCCGCGGCACAGTCGCCCACGGCGACCGGCGAGGCAGGGAACTGGGCTTCCCGACCGCCAACCTGCCGGTCCCGCCGAACCTCGCCTGCCCCGTGGACGGGGTCTACGCCGGCTGGCTCACCCGGCGCGACAACCGGGGGCCGCACGGCGAGCCGCTGCCCGAGGGCGCCGTCCCCGAGCGCTGGCCGGCGGCGATCTCGGTGGGCACCAACCCGACCTTCGACGGGATCGACCGGCGGGTGGAGTCCTATGTGCTCGACCGTGACGACCTTGAGTTGTACGACGCGCCCGTGACTGTGGAGTTCGCCGCCAGGATCCGCGGCCAGGTCAGGTTCACCAGCATCGAGGACCTGGTCGACCAGATGAACGACGACGTGGCCGACACCAGGCGGCTGCTCGCCGGTTAGCGGGGCTGTGCCCGCCAGCAGCCCGGGGACATACTTGTGGGGTGTGGGGCGCAGGTTTGTGGTCCTGGCTGCGGCACCGGTCCGCCGCAGCTTCCACAGGGTTGGACCTGGCCCCCCGTGACGCCGTCGAGCTGAACCTCGCGGCCGCCCGGATCGCCGGCGAGTTCGCCTTGTCTGCCCCGGAGGTGATAGTCGCCGCTGCCGGCCGGCTGCAGCGCCGCCAGGTGCCGGTGTCTGCGGTGCGCGGTTCAGCCCTGACGCCAGGACTTGGTGAACTGCAGTTCGCCGACGGAACCACCATCACCGTCCGCAGCCACCACCAGGGCGACCTCGCGCGGGTGTCGGTGCGGATGCTGACCGCACGGGTGATGCTCGACGGCATCGTCGTCGAGCCGTCCGGGGTGAACCTTGAGGTCCTCGCCGACGGACGCCCCGCCCTGCTGCTCGCCCTCGGCGTGCGTCAGCCGCGCTGAGCTCAGCGCGCCAGCAGCGACTTGCGGTAAACCGCGTCGCGCTGCTCGAAGCTCGCCCGGCGGCCGTCGGAGTCCACCGACTCGTAGCTGGTGAGGACATGGTCGCCGGTCGGCCGGTAGTCGAGGCCTATGTACATCGGGATGGCGGCGGCGTTGTCGGGGTCGACCCGAAGGAAGACCTCGACGAAGCCCAGCTCACGCGCCCTCGCCTCCAGGAAGGTGGTCAGCTCGCGGGCAGCGCCCTGCCGGCGGTGGTCGGGGTAGACCCACAGGCTCTTCAGCTCGGGGCACAGATGGCTGCTGCTGTCACAGTCCAGGGCGCAGTACCCCAGGATCGTCTCGCCCCGTTCGGCCACGGCGAAGAAGTAGTCGCCTGCCTGCTGGCGGTCGAAGTGACGCTGCGCCAGCCGGGCGTCCGGGTGCGGTTCCCGGGCGTGGAGCACGTCGAGGTCGGCTGCGGAGGAGAGCCGGACGGTGATCAGGTCGACGGCCATGCGCGCTCCGCTTCGCTCGGTTATGGGACCTTCCCAGTGTGGCCGGTGAGCCAAGCCGGGCCCATTTCGTCTTGCCCACCGGGCAGGCCGTCCCATTCCATGGTCGGGGCGCGCTCGTGGAGGGCTGGCGAGGCGTCCCGACGGGCCTGGTACGGCTTGTCGCGAACCCCCACGGGGTGGCCCTCCCGCTGGCTACGCTGCCCCCAACCACTACCAGGAGGTCCTCGTGAGACCCACCTTCGCCGCCACCGCCACAGCCGTGACCCTCGCCCTCCTCGTGACCGCCTGCGGCGCCCCTGCCGCGGCGCCGGCACCTGCGACGACCACCGCCCCGCCGGCCTCGGCGCCCGCCAGCCCGCCCGCAGTACAGCCGTCCGCCGCAGCCGTCACCGAACTGACAGTCGAGGAGTTCCTGGACAAGTTCGGCAAGGCCCAGCAGGAGGTGAGGACCTACGCCATGGAGATGTCGATGACGTCGCAGGAGGCCGGCGTCATCGAAGCCACCGGAGTGGTCGACCAGAGCGGCGGTTCGTTCGCCCAGCACATGAAGATGACCACCATGGGCATGGAGATGGAGGTCATCCAGGCCGACGGCGCCTTCTACATGCTGGTGCCGGCCCTGGGCAAGGACTGGATAAAGATGACCGCCGAGCAGGCCGGCCAGCAGGGCGTCGACATGCCCGCCGGCCCGCAGGAGATGCTGGCTGACGCGAAGGACTCGTTCAAGAAGATCGAGTTCATCGGCATCGAGGAGGTGGCCGGCGTCCAGACCGAGCACTACCGGCTCACCCTCGCCGACGATGCAGTCGAGGGGGAGGAGGACACCGCGGTGTCCGGCTACGACGTCTGGCTTGACGACATCGGGTTCACCCGCAAGATTGTCGTCGAGGTGAAAGCCGCAGGTTCGGGCTTCACGACCGAGGTCCTGACCGACAAGCTCAACGAGCCGGTCAGCATCAAGGCACCCGAGAAGTGGGTCGAGATGCCGTCCTGACCCCGACGCGCCGAAGGGGCGGCCTCCCACCGGGAGGCCGCCCCTTCAGCTTGGGGGACTCGTCAGTTCAGCGCCTTGAGGATGTCGTCCACCCGCTGCTTGGCGTCGCCGAACAGCATCTGGGTGTTCTCCTTGAAGAAGAGCGGATTCTGGACGCCGGCATAGCCGGTTGCCATCGACCGCTTGAACACGATCACGTTCGACGCGTTCCAGACCTCCAGCACGGGCATCCCGGCGATCGGACTGTTCGGGTCGTCCAGCGCGGCCGGGTTGACGGTGTCGTTGGCCCCGATCACCAGGACGGTGTCGGTGCCGGAGAAGTCGTCGTTGATCTCGTCCATCTCCAGCACGATGTCGTACGGCACGTTCGCCTCGGCGAGCAGCACGTTCATGTGCCCCGGCAGCCGCCCGGCGACCGGGTGGACGCCGAACCGCACCTTGACCCCGTGGGCCCGCAGCTTGGCGGTGAGGTCGGCGACCGGGTACTGGGCCTTGGCGACCGCCATCCCGTAGCCGGGGGTGATCACCACCGACTCGGAGTTCCTCAGCAGTTCGGCGGTCGCGGCGGCATCGATCTCGCGGTGCTCGCCGTACTCGTCGTCTGAAGTGGCCGCCACCTTGCCGCCTTCGGCGCCGAAGCCGCCGAGGATGACCGAGATGAACGAGCGGTTCATCGCCCGGCACATGATGTAGGACAGGATCGCACCCGAGGAACCCACCAGGGAGCCGGTGATGATCAGCAGGTTGTTGTTCAGCATGAACCCGGCCGCGGCGGCGGCCCAGCCGGAGTACGAGTTCAGCATCGACACCACGACCGGCATGTCGCCACCGCCGATCGCAGCCACCATGTGCCAGCCGAGCGCGAAGCCGATCAACGCGATCGCGATGATCAGGATCCAGCCAAGCGTCGGGTTGTGCTCCCCGGCCATCACGAACCAGATCATCAGCGCGAAGAAGGCGGCGAAGCCGGTCAGGTTGATCAGGTTCCGCCCCGGCAGGGTCAGCGGCGCCGACTTCATCTTCGCCGACAGCTTGAGGTAGGCCACCACCGAGCCGGTGAAGGTGTACGCGCCGATCAGGACGCCGAGTGCCACCTCAACCGAGTGGACGGCGCCGGTGGCGCCCTCCGGTACCGCGAACGAGTTGAAGCCGACCAGCACTGCCGCCATGCCCACGAAGGAGTGGAACGCGGCGATCAGCTCGGGCATCTGGGTCATCTCGACCCGCCGGGCGATCGGGGTGCCGATCACGGCGCCGATGGCGAGGACGACCAGGATCAGCAGCAGGGTGACCAGCGGCGACTGCCGGTCCGGCTGGGTGGCCGACATGTTCACCGAGTGGATGATCGTGGCGACCAGCGCCAGCACCATGCCGATCATGCCGGCGATATTGCCCATCCGGGCGGTGGTCTGCTTGGCCAGCCCGGCCAGCGACAGGATGAACAGCACACCGGCGACGATGTACAGCCCCTGGACGAAGTGGAGCATCAGCATGCTCTCAGGCCTCCTTCTTGAACATGCTGAGCATCCGGAACGACACCAGGAAGCCACCGAAGATGTTGATCGACGCGATAGTTGCCGCGATGAACGACATCACGAGCACTGCGACGTTGGTCGATCCCAACTGCAGCAGCGCGCCGACGAGGATGATCCCGGAGATGGCGTTGGTCTGCGCCATCAGCGGGGTGTGCAGCGAGTGGGAGACCCCGCTGATCACATAGAAGCCGACCACGACGGCGAGCGCGAACACGGTGAACGCGCCGACGAAGCTGGCGGGGGAGAAGGTGACCGCGAGGATCACCAGGGCGGCGGCCACCACTGACATCACCGCGCGGTTGCGGCCACGGGCCTTGGCGAGCGCCAGCTCGCGGGCGGCCTTGGCGGCCGGGTCCTCCACGACAGCCGGGGCGACGATGGCCGGCACGGCGGCCGACACCTGCACCGGTGGCGGCGGCCAGAGCCGCTCGCCGTCCTTCTGGACCGTCATGCCGCGGATCACCACGTCGTCGAGGTTGAGCACGACCTCGCCGTCCTTGGCGGGGGTGAGCAGCTTGAACAGGTTCACCACGTTGGTGCCGTACAGCTGGGACGCCTGGGTCGGGAGCCGTCCGGGAAGGTCGGTGTAGCCGATGATCTTCACACCGTTGGGGGTGACGACGAGCTCGTCAGGCTTCGACCCTGCGACGTTGCCACCGTTGGAGGCAGCCATGTCCACGATCACTGAACCGGGCTTCATCGCCGCGACCATGTCCTCGGTGATCAGCCGGGGGGCCGGCTTCCCCGGGATCAGGGCGGTGGTGATGATGATGTCGACGTCCCTGGCCTGCTCGCGGTACAGCTCGGCGGCGGCGCGGTTGTAGTCCTCGGAGGTCTCCTTGGCGTAGCCGTCTGTGGACACCTGCTGCTGGGCCACCTTGACCGCGAGGAACTCGCCACCCATCGACTGCACCTGCTCGGCCACCTCGGGACGGGCATCGGTGGCCCGCACGATGGCGCCCAGCGACTTCGCGGTGCCGATGGCTGCCAGCCCCGCCACGCCGGCCCCGGCCACCAGGACCTTCGCCGGCGGGACCTTGCCCGCGGCGGTGACCTGGCCGGTGAAGAAGGAGCCGAACTCGTTGGCGGCCTCGACCACGGCGCGGTAGCCGGCGATGTTGGCCATCGAGGACAACACGTCCAGCGCCTGCGCGCGGGAGATCCGGGGAACGGCGTCCATCGCCAGCACGGTGATCCGGCGGGCGGCCAGCTCGTCCAGCAGTTCGGGGCTGCGGGCGGGGGCGACCAGCGAGATCAGCACCGCCCCGTCGGCCAGCCGGGCGATCTCGTCAGAGGTGGGGGCGTTGATCTTGGCGACCACCGGGGAGGCCCAGACCTGCGCCCGGTCGGCGACTGTGGCGCCGGCCTCGACGTACTGGGCGTCGGGGTAGGACGACCTGGCACCGGCGCCGGCTTCGACGACGACGCTGTGGCCCAGGCCTATCAATTGGGTGACTGTCTTGGGGGTGGCCGCGACGCGTGTCTCGCCTCCCAGGGTTTCCAGGGGAATCCCGATCTGCATTGTTGCGAGGTTCCTTTCCAGCCCCGCTGCCCGCGCGGCCTTAGGAAGCCTAACGGTTTGGACTGACCTCTCGGGGCGCATTTGCCGAAGTCACCGCCACGCGGCCGGTGCAATCCGGCAGCCGGACCATCGCCGGGGGCGCGGATTCGCCCCGCGTGATGCCGCACGGTAGAGTGGGGACGCCGTCACGACGGCCGCGGACGCCCAAGAGCTCCCCAGCGACCCGGAGATCATCTCGATCCACGTCGCCGCCACCTTGGCAGGGAGCGCCGCGCAACGGGAAACCGAGAGGAGCAGCCTTCATGGATGCCGACACCAAGAAGAAGATCATCGAAGAGTACGCCATCGCCCCGGGCGACACCGGTTCGCCGGATGTCCAGATTGCGCTGCTCACCAAGCGGATCGCCCACCTGACCGAGCACCTCAAGCAGCACAAGGGCGACCACCACAGCCGCCGTGGGCTGATGCTGCTGGTCGGCCAGCGCCGCCGTCTGCTCAACTACGTCATGAAGCAGGACGTGGAGCACTACCGGTCCCTGATCGCTCGCCTCGGCCTGCGCCGGTGACCCTGGAACCCTGACCGTGAGGGAGTGGCCGCGTCGGCCGCTCCCTTGCGGCGTTGTCCGGCCGACTGCCGGTCACAACTCAACAGCCGCCTACTGACCGCCCACCGGACCTCGGTCCTCGGTAGTGGCCTTCGGGGGATCCACTCTCCCGCGGGCCTCGATCGAAGACCGGGACGGCGGTGGCCAGCCGGTGGCGCTACCGAAAGGAACGCCCATGGAAGGTCCCGACCTTCAGTTCACCGAAGCCGTCATCGACAACGGCTCGCTCGGCAAGCACGTGGTCCGGTTCGAGTCCGGCCTGCTCGCCCGCCAGGCCAACGGCTCGGTCGCCGTCTACCTCGACGACGACACCATGCTGCTCTCGGCGACCACCGCCGCGAACAACCCCCGCGACGCCATCGACTTCTTCCCGCTCACCGTGGACGTGGAGGAACGGATGTACGCCGCAGGCCGGATCCCCGGCTCCTTCTTCCGTCGCGAGGGCCGTCCGTCCGAGGGCGCGATCCTCGCCTGCCGGCTGATCGACCGGCCGCTGCGTCCGTGCTTCGCCAAGGGCCTGCGCAACGAGGTCCAGGTGGTCGTCACCGTCATGGCCCTCAACCCGAACGTGCTCTACGACGTGGTGGCGATCAACGCCGGCTCCGCGTCCACCACGCTGGCCGGGCTGCCGTTCACCGGCCCCGTCGGCGGCGTCCGCGTCGCCCTGCTGGGCGACCAGTGGGTGGGCTTCCCGACCGTCGAGCAGGTCGAGGGTGCCACCTTCGACATGGTCGTGGCGGGCCGGGTGCTGCCCGACGGTGACGTCGCGATCATGATGGTCGAGGCCGAGTCGACCGAGGCCACCTGGGATCTCGTCCGCTCCGGCCGCACCGCTCCCACCGAAGAGGTAGTGGCGCAGGGCCTTGAGGCCGCCAAGCCGTTCATCAAGGCGCTGTGCGACGCGCAGGCCGAGCTCGCCGCGCGGTTCGCCAAGCCGGTGGAGAACATGCCGGTCTTCCTCGACTACACCGACGACGTCTACGCCGCGGTCGCCGAGGTCGCCACCGACCGCCTCAAGGGCGTCATGAGCATCGCCGGCAAGGCCGAGCGGGAGACCTCGACCGAGGAGCTCCTGGCGACCATCCGGACCGAGCTCGCCGGCCGGCTGCCGGAGAAGGAGAAGGAGATCACCGGAGCCTTCCGGGCGCTGACCAAGAAGGTGGTGCGGCACAAGACGCTCACCGAGAAGGTCCGGATCGACGGTCGTGGCGTCGCGGACATCCGCACGCTGTCCGCCGAGGTCGGCGTCCTGCCCCGGGTGCACGGTTCCGCGCTGTTCCAGCGGGGCGAGACCCAGATCCTCGGGGTCACCACGCTGAACATGCTCGACATGGAGCAGAAGCTCGACACCCTGGCGCCGGAGACCACCAAGCGCTACATGCACAACTACAACTTCCCGCCCTACTCCACCGGTGAGACCGGTCGGGT
>JAEZGC010000319.1 GCA_023437345.1 Actinomycetes bacterium | reverse complement strand
CCGGTGTGGAAGTTGAGGATGTCCTGCTGGTAGTGCAGGAAGGACGCCCACATCTCGCCCAGGTTGACGGTCCACGGGTGGTCGGGGTTGTTCAGGCCCCAGTCGCGGCCCCAGCCGCCGGTGGTGGTGAGCCAGCCCGTCCAGGACGCGAGGTAGACGCCCACCGCGACCACGACCATGGCGATGAACGCGGGGATGCCGTCGATGACCAGGGCGAGCCAGCCCTTCCAGTCGGCTCCTGCCAGCCGGCGCGCGCCGACGTCCCACAGCACCGACACGATCCCGAAGGCGGCCAGCACGTACACCGAGTTCCACTTGGTGGCGATCGCAAGCCCGAACGCCAGCCCGGCCGCCCAGCGCCACGGACGCAGCCAGACCACCGGGCCGAACTCGCCGTTGAAGTCCGGCCGGCCGGACGCCGCGAGCCGGTCGGCCAGCCGGTGGCGGTACCAGTCCCGGTCAGCTACACAACAGGCCACCGCGGCGACCAGGAAGAAGGCCTGGAAGATGTCCAGCAGCGCGATCCGGGACATCACGAACGCCAGCCCGTCGAGGCTGAGCAGGAGCCCCGCGATCCCGCCGATCAGCGTCGAGCGCGACAACCGCCGCGCCAGCCGGATCGTGACGAACACCAGCAGGGTGCCGAACACCAGCGGCATGAACCGCCAGCCGAACGACGTCATCCCGAACAGCTGCTCGCCGGCGCCGATCAGCCACTTGCCGACCGGCGGGTGGACTATGAAGGCCGCCTTGTCGAGGTACACATCGGGGTTCCCGGCGACTATCGAGGCGTTGGCGTCGTCGGGCCACTGCCGCTCATAGCCGAACCGCCACAGCGAGAACCCGTCCTTGGCGTAGTAGGTCTCGTCGAAGACAAGCTTGTTCGGGTGGCCAAGGTTCACCAGCCGGACGACGAACGCCAGCGCGGTGATCGCGAGGGTGGTGATCCAGCCGGCCAGCCGATCGGTCATCACCCCGTCGCGCAGCCGCTCCACGGTGCTCGCGGCGGCGGGTTCCAGCGGTGAGGTGGCGGGGACGGCGACCGGCCCGGCAGGCGCCTCGTCCGGCTCGGCAGCAGTCCCGGCCGGCGCGTCGAGTTCTCCCAGGTCGTCACGCAGCGCTGCGCCGCTTTCGCCCGGGGTCGTGTGCACCGGGCCATGCTAGTTCACCCCCCGCGGCCGTGCCCGGGGCTTGGGCGCCGTGCGGTGCGCCGTCCGCCACCGGTCGGGGATACTGCGGGGGTGACCACAGCAACCGCTCGCGGACTGGTGCTCGCCGGGACGCCGATCGGCAACCTCGCCGACGCCTCCCCTGCGCTGCGCGACGCCCTGGCCGGCGCGGACGTGATTGCCGCCGAGGACACCCGGCGGCTGCGCAACCTGCTGGCCGGGCTCGGGATCTCCAGCTCCGCACGGGTGGTGTCCTACTTCGACGGCAACGAGGCGGCGCGGGCCGACTCGCTGCTGGCGGACCTGCGCGACGGACGCACCGTGGTGGTCGTCACCGACGCCGGGATGCCCACCGTCTCCGACCCCGGCTTCCGGCTGGTCGCCGCCGCCGTGGCGGAGGGGCTCGCTGTGTCGGTGGTGCCCGGCCCGTCAGCGGTGCTGGTGGCGCTCGCGCTGTCCGGGCTGCCGACCGACAGGTTCTGCTTCGAGGGCTTCCTGCCCCGCAAGCCGGGGGAGCGGCGCCGCCGGCTCGCCGCGCTGGCCGGCGAGGAGCGCACCATGGTCTTCTTCGAGGCACCGCACCGGCTGGCCGACTTCCTCGCCGACGCCGCGGGCGCGTTCGGCGAGCAGCGCCGGGCCGCGGTGAGCCGGGAACTGACCAAGACCTTCGAGGAAACCCGGCGCGGGACGATCGCCGAGCTGGTGGAGTGGGCCGCGGACGGCGTCCGCGGCGACATCACCGTCGTGGTGGCCGGGGCGGTGCCGACGGCGTCCGACCTGCCGTCGGCGACCGCTGACGCGCTCGCCCGGATCGCCGCCGGGGAGCCGCTGTCGGTCGCCGTGGCGGCGGTAGCTGAAGCGTCCGGCGTCCCCCGCAAGACGCTCTACCAGGCCACCCTTGCGGCCAGGAAGGACAAGGCGTGAAGCCACTGCCGCCCGCCCCGGAGCCGTTGCCGGCCGCGACCACCGACTCCCACACCCACCTGCTGAGCACCACACAGTTCAGCGGGCTGACGGTCGTCGACAGCCTTGCGGTGGCCCGGGCGGTCGGGGTGACCCGGGTGGTGGACGTCGGCACCGATGTCGCCTCATCGCGGGGGGCGGTCGAGCTCGCCGAACGGCACCCGGAGGTGGTGGCGACCATCGCCCTGCACCCCAACGACGCTGCCCGCGCCGGGGACCGGCTCGACGCCGACCTGGCAGCGCTGGAGGCGATGCTGGGCAGCTCGGACCGGATCCGGGGGATCGGCGAGACCGGGCTCGACTACTTCCGGACCCGCGATCCCGAGGGCCAGGCCAGGCAGCGGACTGCCTTCGCCGCCCACATCGCCTGGGCGAAGCGCGCCGGGCTCGCGCTGGTGGTCCACGACCGGGACGCGCACGCCGACATCCTCGACGTGCTCGACGCCGAGGGGGCGCCCGAGCGGGTGATGATGCACTGCTTCTCCGGGGATGCGGGCTTCGCCCGGGAGTGCCTTGACCGCGGCTTCTGGCTGTCGTTCCCCGGGCCGGTGACGTTCAAGCCGAACGACGCGCTGCGCGAGGCGCTCGACGTGACCCCTGACGACCGGCTCCTGGTCGAGACCGACGCGCCCTACCTCACCCCGATGCCGCTGCGCGGCAAGCCCAACGCGCCCTACCTGATGCCGCACACGGTCAGGTTCATCGCCGAGCGGCGCGGCGCCGACCTTGCCGAACTGTGCGCCCGGCTGGCCGCCAACGCGACCGCCGTGTTCGGGGAATGGGGGGCCGATGGCTGACGGGCTGCTCGACCCCCGGACGCTGCGCCGGCTGGCCGCCGAACTCGACCTGCGCCCGACCAAGCAGCGCGGCCAGAACTTCGTCCACGATGCCAACACGGTGCGTCGGATTGTCGCGGCAGCCGGGGTCGGCGCCGAAGACACCGTCCTGGAGATCGGGCCCGGTCTCGGTTCGCTCACCCTCGGCCTGCTCGAGGTCGCCGCGGGGGTCGTGGCTGTCGAGATCGAGTCGTCGCTGGCCACCCGACTCCCCACCACCGTGGCGGAGCGGATGCCAGGGCGGGCGCCGGCCCTCACCGTCATCGAGGCGGACGCGCTGACCGTCGACTCGCTGCCCGACCCGCAGCCGACGGCTGTGGTGGCGAACCTGCCCTACAACGTCAGCGTGCCCGTGCTGCTCCACGTCCTGGCGCGGTTCCCGTCCATCACCAGCGGACTGGTCATGGTGCAGGCCGAGGTCGCCGACCGCCTGGTCGCCCCGCCCGGCAGCCGGACCTACGGGGTGCCCTCGGCGAAGCTGGCCTGGTATGCGGCGGCCCGGCGGGTCGGCAGCGTGCCGCCGACGGTGTTCTGGCCGGTGCCGAACGTCGACTCCGGCCTTGTCGAGCTGAGGCGTCGCGAGCCACCGGCCACCACAGCGAGCCGCGAGCAGGTCTTCGCCGTGGTGGACGCCGCCTTCGCGCAGCGCCGCAAGATGCTGCGGGGGGCGCTGGCGGGGTTGTTCGGTTCATCACTGGCCGTCACAGAGGCGCTCACCGCGGCCGGGATCGACCCGCAGGCCCGCGGCGAGGTGCTCGGGATCAGCGACTTCGCGCGGATAGCGGAGGCGCTGGCCGCCGCCCGGGTGGGATAGGTTCGCGTCCATGGCATCCCCGCTGGCCGAGGCTGAGGTCGTCCGCGTCCGCGCGTCCGGCAAGGTCAACCTCGTCCTGCGCAGCGGTCCGCGGCGGCGGGACGGCTACCACCAGCTCGCCACCCTCTTCCAGGCCGTGTCGGTCTACGACGAGCTCGACGTGCGCTGGGCGCCGGCGGGCCACGTGGACATCTCGGTGGCCGGGGAGCAGGCCGGGCTGGTGCCGACCGGGGAGGCGAACCTCGCCGTGGCGGCGGCGCGGCTGCTGGCCGCCGAGTACGGCACGCCGGGCCTGGGCTGCACCATGGAGCTCCGCAAGGCGATCCCGGTCACCGGCGGGATGGCCGGCGGCTCGGCTGACGCCGCGGCGGCCCTGCTGGCGTGCTCGGTGCTGTGGGACCTCGACACCTCGCCCGACGATCTGCTCGAGCTGGGCGCCCGGCTGGGGGCGGACGTGCCGTTCTGCCTCACCGGCGGCACGGCGATGGGGACCGGTCGCGGCGACCCGCTACCGCCGGGGGGGACCCCCCGCCCCAACA
>JAEZGC010000237.1 GCA_023437345.1 Actinomycetes bacterium | reverse complement strand
CGGTCGGCAACGACCTGCACGCGCTGGCGGCCGCCGTCCGCCAGCTGCTCGCCGACACCGAGGACTCGGTGCTCAGCGCCGCCGCCGTGCGCCGCTACTTCGGGGGCCGGGCCGAGGTCAAGGGCTATGAGATAGCGTCCGCCGCCCTCGCGGGTAGGAGCGGGGAAGCGCTGGAGAAGTTGCGCTGGGCGCTGTCGACGGGGGTCGGCCCGCCGCTGATCACCGCCGCGCTGGCCGGGAACCTCCGAGAACTCGGCAAGTACCTCGATGCCCGCGACGCCGGGCTGCGCGACCAGCAGATCGCCGAGCGGATCGGCGTCCCGGTCTGGAAGCTGAAGTCGCTCGGCCCGCTGGCCAGGGACTGGCAGCAGACCGGGGTGGCACGCGCGATCGCCGCCGTCGCCGTTGCCGACGCCCAGATCAAGGGCGCGGCGAGCGATCCGGGGTTCGCCCTCGAGCGGCTCGTCCTGGCCGTGATCGGGTGCCACGGCCGACGCTGACCGGGACGGTCAGGAGGCGCTGCAGGCCCGCGAGCAAGGCCATGACAAGCAGAAACGCCGCCCCCGAGGGGGCGGCGTCCCGGTGAGATCAGAGCGCGGCGGCCTGCGCGGCGATCGCCGACTTGCGGTTGGCGGCCTGGTTGGCGTGGATGACGCCCTTGGAGGCGGCCCGGTCCAGCTGGCGGGTGGCCACCCTGGCGAGCTCCTGGGCCTTCTCGGTGTCACCCTCGGCGACGGCCTCGTGGAACTTGCGCACGTGGGTGCGCAGCGCGGACTTCACAGCCTTGTTGCGGAGCCGGGCCTTCTCGTTGGTCAGGATCCGCTTCTTCTGGGACTTGATGTTCGCCACAGGGCTTGCCTTCTTGGTCGTTGGGTGTGCTGCGCGTCGGTACGCGAACGCGACCACTGACTTTATCAAAGGGCCGCCACGCGCGCCAAACCGGCAGGAGCCCCGTCCATCCGGGGTGGCGGACTGACGCACGACGCCGTGATGGGGCGGCGAGCCGGAGGCGGTATCGTGATCAGTCGGTTCCCGATCAGGAAAGCTGCATGACCCCACCACGCCCCGGCGCGACGCCTCCGGAGATCATCCGCAACTTCAGCATCATCGCTCACATCGACCACGGCAAGTCAACCCTGGCCGACCGGATGCTGCAGTTGACCGGAGTGGTCGACGAGCGTTCCATGCGTGCGCAATACCTCGACCGGATGGACATCGAGCGGGAACGCGGCATCACTATCAAGTCCCAGGCCGTGCGGATGCCCTGGAATGCGGGCGGCACCGACTACGTGCTGAACATGATCGACACTCCTGGCCACGTCGACTTCACCTACGAGGTGTCGCGCTCACTGGCCGCGTGCGAGGGCGCGATCCTGTTGATCGACGCCGCCCAGGGCATCGAGGCCCAGACCCTCGCCAACCTCTACCTCGCGCTCGAGGCCGACCTGCACATCATCCCGGTCCTGAACAAGATCGACCTGCCCAGCGCCCAGCCGGAGAAGTACGCCGCAGAGATCGCCCACCTTGTCGGCTGTGACCCCGAGGACGTGTTCCGGGTGTCGGCCAAGACCGGCGAGGGCGTCCGGGAACTGCTCGACCACGTTGTCGCCGACATCCCTGCGCCCGTCGGGGACCCCACCGCGCCGGCCCGGGCGCTGATCTTCGACTCGATCTATGACACCTACCGCGGGGTGGTCACCTACGTGCGTGTCATCGACGGCGAGCTCAGCCACCGCGAGCGCGTCCTGATGATGTCGACCAAGGCCACCCACGAGACCCTTGAGGTCGGTGTCATCTCGCCTGAGCCGCTCAAGGCCAGGGCGCTCGGCGTCGGCGAGGTCGGCTACCTCATCACCGGGGTGAAGGAGGTGCGGCAGTCGCGGGTCGGCGACACCGTGACGACGGCCTCCCGGCCTGCCGGGACGAGCCTGGGCGGCTACCGGCAGCCGCATCCGATGGTCTACGCAGGGCTCTATCCGATCGATGGTGCCGACTTCCCAGAACTGCGGGAAGCGCTGGACAAGCTCCAGCTCAACGACGCCGCGCTGGTATACGAGCCGGAGACCTCCGGTGCCCTCGGCTTCGGCTTCCGGGTCGGCTTCCTCGGCCTGCTCCACATGGAGATCGTGCGGGAACGCCTGGAGCGGGAGTTCAACCTCGACCTGATCTCGACCGCGCCCAACGTGGTGTACCGGGTGGTCATGGAGGACGGAACCGAGCACGAGGTCACCAACCCCTCGGAGTACCCCGACGGCAAGATCGCCGAGGTCCACGAGCCGGTGGTGCGGGCCACCATCCTCACCCCGACCGAGTTCATCGGGACCGTGATGGAGCTGTGCCAGAACCGGCGTGGTGTCCAGACCGGGATGGACTACCTGTCCGAGGACCGGGTGGAGATCCGCTACCTGCTGCCGCTGGCAGAGATCGTCTTCGACTTCTTCGACGCACTGAAGTCCCGGACGAAGGGGTACGCCTCGCTGGACTACCACGAGTCCGGTGAGCAGGTGGCGAAGCTGGTGAAGGTCGACATCCTGCTTCACGGCGAGCCGGTGGACGC
>JAEZGC010000024.1 GCA_023437345.1 Actinomycetes bacterium | reverse complement strand
GTTGATCGACTTGTCGGCGTTGAACAGCGCTGTCAGGTCGAAGTCGGTCACCGAGCCGGTGCCCTCGCAGCGCGGGCACATCCCGCCGGCGATCCGGACCGACTGCACCTCGATTTCCCGGCCCTCGCCCTTCTCCACCTGCAGCGTGCCGCTGGCGGTGGCGGAGGCGATGTTGAAGGAGAACGCCTGCGAGTTGCCGATCCGGGGCTGCCCGATCCGGCTGAACAGGATGCGCAGCAGGGCGTTGGCGTCGGTGGCGGTGCCCAGGGTGGAGCGAACGTTGGCGCCCATCGGCTCCTGGTCGACGATGATCGCAGTCGTCAGGCCCTCGAGGACGTCGACGTCGGGGCGGGCGAGGTTCGGCATGAACCCCTGGACGAAGGTGCTGTAGGTCTCGTTGATCATCCGCTGCGACTCTGCGGCGATGGTGTCGAACACCAGCGTGCTCTTGCCCGACCCGGAGACGCCCGTGAACACCGTCAGCCGGCGCTTCGGCAGGTCGAGGGCCACGTCCTTCAGGTTGTTCTCGCGCGCCCCCGCCACCCGGATCCGGTCGTGGCTGTCGGCCGGGTGCGGGCCTGGCCCGGGGGCTTCCACGGTCGAGGTCATGGGGTCTCCTGTCGGGTGGCTGGCCTCCGATTCTGCTGCGCGGGGCCGTGATCGGCAATCGTGGCGCGGCGTCTGTCGAGACTCGTTGCCTCCTGCCGCTTACGCGTCACGAGGCTTCCTCGTCTGCTCCGGACACCGCCGGCGCGGCGTCCGTCGAGACTCGTCGCCTCCTGCCGCTTACGCGTCAGGAGGCTTCCTCGTCTACGATGGTGAAGGTTGTCTGAATCCCGAATTCTCAGGAGTCCTCTCTTGCCCAGCACCTTGGAGCAGCTCACCCCGTCGCGGGCCAAGCTCACCGTCGAAATCCCGTGGAGCGACCTGAAGCCGCACCTCGACAAGGCGTACCGCGAGATCGCCTCGCAGGTCACCATCCCCGGCTTCCGGAAGGGCAAGGTCCCGAGCATGGTCATCGACCAGCGCTTCGGACGCGGCGCCGTGCTGCAGGAGGCGATCAACGCCGCGCTGCCGTCGGCCTACCAGGCAGCGATCACCGAGGCGGCGATAGTGCCGCTGGGTGATCCCGACATCGACGTGACCCGGCTGGAGGACGGCGAGACCGTCGAGTTCACCGCCGAGGTCGACATCCGGCCCGACTTCGAGGTGCCCGACTTCAAGGGCCTCGCGGTCACCGTCGACGGCCTGCCCGACGCCGCCGCCGAGCTCGAGCAGCGGATCGAGATGCTCCGCTCCCGGTTCGCCACCACCACCGAGGTGGACCGGCCGGCCGCCGAGGGCGACGTCGTCACCATCGACCTGCTCGGCTCCCGCGACGGCGAGCCGCTGCCGGACGCCACCGCCGAAGGCGTCACCTACCGGATCGGGCAGGGCGGGATGATCGACGGGCTGGACGAGGCAGTCACCGGGCTGTCGGCCGGCGAGTCGGCCGACTTCGCGTCCACCCTCGTCGGCGGCCCGCTGGAGGGCGAGCCCGCCGACATCAAGGTGACAGTGACCAAGGTCAGCGTCCAGGAACTCCCGGAGGTCGACGACGAGTTCGCCCAGCTGGTGTCGGAGTTCGACACCGTCGAGGAGATGCGCGCCGACCTTGCCGAGTCGATCAGCGAACTGGCCCGGCTCGAGCAGGCGTCCAAGGGTCGCGACAAGGTGCTCGACGCGATTGTCGACAAGGTCGAGCTCGAGCTGCCCGAGCGGCTGCTGACCAGTGAGATCGAGGCGCGCAAGGAGCAGATCAACGACCAGCTCAAGCGGGCCGGGCTCACCCTTGAGCGCTACCTGGATCAGGCCGAGGAGGAGGCCCGCACGCCTGAGGAGTTCTGGGCCGAGCTCGAGTCGTCCACCGAGCGCGGCCTCAAGGCCCAGCTCGTGCTCGACAAGGTCGCCGACGATGCCGAGGTCGGCATCGAGCAGGCCGATCTCTCCGAGCTGCTGGTGCGCAAGGCCGCGCAGGCCGGCACCTCGCCGGAGCAGGAGGCCCAGCACATGATGGAGCACAACCACACCGGCGCCTGGATGCAGGAGATCCGCCGCAACAAGGCGCTGGCGCTGATCGTGGCCGAGGCCACCGTCACCGACACCGATGGCAACCCGGTGGACGTCTCGGGCGCGCCGGAGACCTCGGTCGACGACTGACCAGTCACCTCAGGGCCGCCCGCTGCGGGCGGCCCTGAGGCGTTTCCCGGGCCGCCCGGATCCCCGGTGCGCCGTCAGCGAACAGGGCGGGGGACTACCGCAATTCGTCTGGTCGAGCGGGTAGGTTCGCTCTCGTGACTGATTACCCCTTCACCCGCGGCCTGTCGATGGCCGCCGGCGTCAGCCCCGCCGGGATGGCCGACTCGGTCTACCAGGCGCTGCTGGCCAACCGGATCATCTTCCTCGGCTCCGAGGTGCGCGACGAGAACGCCAACGCGATCTGCGCCCAGATGCTGCTGCTGAACGCCGAGGACCCGCACAAGGACATCTACCTCTACATCAACAGCCCCGGCGGGTCTGTCGACTCGGGGATGGCGATCTTCGACACCATGCAGTGGATCTCCAACGACGTCGCGACGGTGGCGATGGGCCTGGCGGCGTCCATGGGCCAGTTCCTGCTCAGCGCCGGGACGAAGGGCAAGCGCTTCGCCCTGCCGCACAGCCGGATCATGATGCACCAGCCGTCCGGCGGCCTGGGCGGCACCGCGTCCGACATCAGGATCCAGGCCGAGCAGTCGCTGCACATCAAGCGGACGATGTCGCACCTGATCGCGCAGCACACCGGCCAGACCGTCGACCAGATCGAGGCCGACTCCGACCGCGACCGGTGGTTCACCGCCGAGCAGGCACTGGAGTACGGCTTCATCGACCACGTCTTCGAACGCGCGGCGCAGATCCCGTCGGCCGCCCCGAACCAGTGAAAGGGATCGCCATGATGACGCCCGTTCTGCCCGGCGGGCTGGCCCCGGCCGGCCCCTCGATGGACTACTACATCCCCCAGTGGGAGGAGCGGACGTCCTACGGGGTCCGCCGGGTGGACCCGTACACGAAGCTGTTCGAGGACCGGATCATCTTCCTCGGCACCCCGATCAGCGACGACATCGCCAATGCGGTCATGGCCCAGCTGCTGTGCCTGCAATCCCTCGACCCCGAGCGCCAGATCAGCATCTACATCAACTCTCCCGGCGGCTCGTTCACCGCGCTGACCGCGATCTACGACACGATGCGCTACATCAAGCCGGACGTGCAGACCGTTTGTCTGGGTCAGGCGGCCTCCGCGGCCGCCGTCCTGCTCGCGGCGGGGACGAAGGGCAAGCGGCTGGCGCTGCCGAACAGCCGGATCCTGATCCACCAGCCGGCCACCGAGGGCGGCTACGGGCAGTCCTCCGACCTGGAGATCCAGGCCAGGGAGATCCTGCGGATCCGCTCCCTGATGGAGAACATGCTGGCCACCGACACCGGGCAGTCGGTGGACAAGATCAGCAAGGACATCGAGCGCGACAAGTACCTGACCGCCGAGGAGGCCGTCGAGTACGGCATCGTCGACGACATCCTGACGTCCCTGAAGGAACTGCCCCAGTGACTCACCCGGGCGCGGGTCCCTCGGGATCCGCCCCTGGTGCGGCTAGGGTGGACGGCGAACAAGGGAGTTACTCCAGTGGCACGGATCGGTGAAACCTCGGACCTGCTGAAGTGCTCGTTCTGCGGGAAGAGCCAGAAGCAGGTCAAGAAGCTCATCGCCGGGCCGGGCGTCTACATCTGCGACGAGTGCATCGACCTGTGCAACGAGATCCTCGAGGAGGAGCTCGCGGAGGCGGCCGAGGTCGGCATGGTCTCGCTGCCCAAGCCGCGCGAGATCTTCGAGTTTCTCGAGCAGTACGTCATCGGTCAGGACACCGCCAAGCGGTCGCTCGCGGTCGCGGTCTACAACCACTACAAGCGGATCCGCGCCGGCGAGGGCCCCCGGCAGGATGGCGAGGACGTCGAGCTCGCCAAGTCGAACATCCTGCTCATCGGCCCGACCGGTTGTGGCAAGACCTACCTCGCGCAGACGCTCGCCCGGATGCTGAACGTGCCGT
>JAEZGC010000192.1 GCA_023437345.1 Actinomycetes bacterium | reverse complement strand
CAGCCGCTCCAGCCACTCGTCGGCGGCGGCGCGGGCCGACGCCCGGGAGCGACGCTCGAGCAGCAGCGGGAGGGCGACGTTCTCGGCCGCGGTGAGCTCGGGCACCAGTCCGAACCCCTGGAAGATGAAGGCGACGCTCTCGCGGCGGACCTGTTCCAGGCCTGCCTGGTCCAACCCCGTGAGGTCTGTGCCGGCGACCAGCACCTCGCCGTGGTCGGGCCGGTCGAGGCCGCCGATAATGTTGAGCAGCGTCGTCTTGCCCGAGCCGGACCGTCCGACCAGGGCCACCAGTTCGCCCTCGGCGATCTCGAGGCTGACCTGCCGCAGTGCGGGCACCGCGGTCCGCCCGGAACCGAAGGTGCGACGCACCGACCTGACTTCCACCATCGGGTGGTACCGGGGCCTGCCCATCAGCGGCGGTCCGGCCACAGCTCGACGTGGTCGGCCTCAAGGGCCAGCCGCACCCGCCGGGTCAGCTCGAGCGCCTCGCGGAACTCCCGCGGCACCTGCACCCGGCCCGCCCGATCCATCACGGCGAACTCCTGCGCCACAACCCTGGCCTGGCCGTCGGCGGAGTGCTCGGTGTGCCGCAGCACCTCCGAGCTGGTCCGGCCGTCCCGGATGGTCACCGTCCGCCCGACCTGGCTGCTGACCGTCGGGTCATGGGTGACCACGACGACCGTGACGTCGTCCTCGACGCTCGCCGTCCGCATCGCCTGGAAGATCTGGTGGGAGGTGTCGGTGTCCAGCTCGCCGGTGGGCTCGTCGGCCAGCAGCACGGCCGGACGATTCGCCAGCGCGACGGCGATCGCCACCCGCTGCTGCTCACCCCCGGACAGCTCGCGCGGCAGGCGGTTCGCGCAGGACGCGACGCCGAACCTGTCCAGCAACTCCGCAGCACGCGCCCGCCGTCCGGCGCGGGGACTGCCGGCCAGCGACAGCGGAACGGCCACATTGTCGGCGGCCGACAGGTACGGGATGAGGTTGCGGGCGGCCTGCTGCTGGACAATGCCGACGACCCGGCGCCGGTAGGCGACCCGCTCGCGCGCCGACAGCCGGGCCAGGTCCCAGCCGGCCACCCGGACCGTGCCCGCGGTCGGCGAGTCGGCCCCGGCCAGGACGGCAAGGAGGGTGGACTTCCCGGCCCCGGACGGGCCGACGACGGCTACGAGTTCGCCGCGGGAGACGTGGAGGTCGAGGCCCTGCAGGGCCTGCACCTCGAGCGAGCCGTGCTTGTGGATCCGGACCACGCTCTCGCAGCGGATCACCGGCTCGCCCGGCAGCACCCCGGGCTGCCCCGTCGCTGTCGGCTGCTGCGCCGCGGCCATCGACCACCTCCTGGAGTCGGCGGGCCGGACGCCGGCCGCCGTGCCTCGTCGTTCCCGACGAGCGTAATCGACCCCGCACGTCGACCCGGTGCTGCCCGGGGATGTGGGTGGCGGTGCCGTCGATAGGTGGGCGGGCGCGTAGCGGCTAGGTTGGCTGGCGTGACTCGCTTCCCGCGCGGCGTGTACGGACGCGGCGACGAACCCGACCCACGGTTCAGCCTCGCCAACGAGCGCACCTTCCTGGCCTGGATCCGGACCGGCCTCGCGCTGTTCGCCGCCGGCGTCGCACTGCACGCCCTCGAGGTGCCCGAGCACCCAGGCTTCAGGCTGGCGGCGGCCCTGGTCTTCGTCGGGCTCGGCCTGGTCGCCACCGTCCAGGCGTGGACGGGGTGGTGGCGCACCGAGTCAGCGATGCGGCTCGGACGGCCGCTCCCGGGCAGCTCGACCGGGCTGGCGCTGACGGTCGGCGTGGTGGTCGCGGTGGCCCTGGTGCTGTTCGGCCTGGCGTGGTGAGTACCGCACCCACCGGCCGGCCAGGGCTGCAGCCCGAGCGCACCCTGCTGGCCTGGCGGCGGACCGCGCTGTCACTGGCGGCGGCCAGCGTGGTGGCCGTCCGGTTGACTCTGGGCAGCTATGGCCCGGCGGCAGTCGTCCTCGGGGTCGGAGGGCTGCTCCTGGCGGGTGCGGCGTTCCTGGCCGCCGACCGGCGGTACCGGGCCGGCGGCGCGTCCGGTCGTCCCGCTGCTGGAGCACCCGCCGCACTGCTCACGGTGACCACCGTCCTCGTCGGCCTGCTGGCGGCGCTGTACGTCTCCCAGGGTTGAGCGGGGAGCCGGCTCTGTCAGGCGGTCAGGGTCTCGCTCCCGGCGGGCGGTGGTGCGTACAGTCTGGGGATCAGCCGCCTCGCCCGGTGGGGCGGTGCAAGCCTGGAGGTGGCGACATGCAGCGCATGGTCCCCAGCCTGTGGTTCGACCACACCGCGCTGGAAGCGGCGCAGTTCTACGCCTCGGTCTTCCCCGACGCTCGCATCCTCGACGCCTCGTACTACCCGGAGGAGGGGCTGCCCGACTTCCAGCAGGAGTTCGCCGGCCAGCCGCTGGCGGTGGAGTTCGAGGTTGCCGGCCGCCGGATCGTCGGCATCAACGCCGGCCCGCAGTTCCGGCCGAACCCCTCCATCTCGCTGATGGTCAGCTTCGACCCGGCGCGTGACCCGGCAGCCCGCGAGCACCTCGACGCGGCGTGGGCCGGGTTGTCCCAGGAGGGCACCGAGCTGATGCCGCTGGCCGAGTATCCGTTCAGCGCACGCTACGGCTGGGTGCAGGACCGGTACGGCGTGAGCTGGCAGCTCAGCCTCGCCGACCCCCAGGGCGAGGCCGGCCCGGGCCTCACCGCATGCCTGCTGTTCGGCGGACCCGTCCAGAACCGGGCCGCTGAGGCGCTGGAGTACTACGCCGACGTGTTCGGCGGCCGGGTCGTGATGACGGCCAGGTACCCGCAGGCCACCGGCCCGGCGACCCCGGACAGCCTGATGTTCTCCGAGCTCGAGGTGGGCGACGACAGGATCGCACTGATGGATTCCGGCGTCCCGCAGGGCGCCAGCGTCACCCCGGGCGTCTCGCTGATGGTGGAATGCGCCGGCCAGGCCGAGATCGACAGGTACTGGGACCGGCTCAGCGCAGTCCCGGAGGCTGAGCAGTGCGGCTGGTGCGTCGACAGGTTCGGGGTGAGCTGGCAGGTGCTGCCGGCGAACCTGAGCGAGCTGACCGGCCTCCCGGGCGGCTACCAGAAGATGCTCGGGATGAAGAAGATCGAGGTGGCCGCGTTCGGCTGACCTGCCGCGCCTTGACTGGACGTTCCCGCCGAGGACGGCGACAACACTCCAGTCAGCGCTACAGGGTGGCCTCGATCAGCACCTCGCTGCCGGCGGCCGCGTACGGCACCCGATTGCCCTCGACCGGTCGGCCGTCCACCACCAGCCGGGCCCGCGAGCCGCGCGCCCCCGAGTTGGTGACCTTGATGGTGTAGCTGGCACCACGGATCCGGCGGGTCACCGTGAAGCTCGGGACGTCCGGGCCCAGCTGCGGATCGACGACGAGGTGGTCGAAGTCAGGACGCACGCCCAGCAGGTACTGCGACACCGCGACGAAGTTCCAGGCGGCGGTCCCGGTCAGCCAGGAGTTCTTCGCCTCCCCGGCCCGGACCGCCTCCTTGCCGGCGATCATCTGGGCGTACACGTACGGCTCGAGCCGGTGGACGTCGCTGATCGCCTCTCGGTAGGCGGGGGTGATCCGGCGGTAGTAGTCGAAGGCGAGGTCGCCGCGGCCGACCACGGTCTCGGCGATGATCACCCACGGGTTGTTGTGGCAGAAGATGCCGCCGTTCTCCTTGTAGCCGGGCGGGTAGGTCGACACCTCTCCCAACTCGATCCGGTAGGTGGTGTACGCCGGGTACTGCAGC
>JAEZGC010000079.1 GCA_023437345.1 Actinomycetes bacterium | reverse complement strand
CGCCGCCACCGACCAGCCGCTGCGGTCCGGCCGGCGGGGCAGCTCGGCGGCGTCCAGCGCCTCGAACGGCTCCCGGTCGGCGGCAGCCCGCAGCGCCTCGCGGAAGGCGCGCTCCTCGGTGGGGAAGTCCTCAGACATCGTCACCCTCCTTCGCCAGACGGGCACGGAGCGCGACCAGGGCGCGGTGGACGTGGGAGCGGGCAGTAGGTTCCTGGCAGCCGAGGATCTCGGCGATCTCGGCGAACGAGCGGTCCTCGTAGAACCGCAGCACCACTGCTGCCCGCTGCAGCGGGGGCAGCTCGCCACACAGCCGCAGCGCCTCGTCGGCGGCGGCGACACCGGCCGCCGGATCCTCACCGACCGGGGCGCGGGACAGCAGCGCCGGCTCCTCGGTGGGCACCAGCCGGCGTACCTTGCGCCACCGGGAGACGTGGGCGTTGACTATCGAGCGTCGGACGTAGGCGTCCACCCCGCCGCGCGCTGCCACCTGCCGCCAGCGCGGGAACAGGCCGGTCAGGGCGTCCTGCACGGCGTCGTGCGCGTCCTCGCGGTTGCGGGTCACCAGGTAGGCGAAGCGCAGCAGCGCTATCGAGCGGGTCGCCACGTAGTGCTCGAACGTGATCGGCACCGCGTCGGCCGCCGGGTCGCTCACCCAGACCCCTTCCAAGGTAGTCACGCCAAGGCCACGCGCCCCGGACCGGGTTCGTTGCACCCGGCCGGGCAGGTTCTGCTACTCGCCGGGGTAGCGGACCCCGACCTGCGCGCGGATCTCGTCCATCAACTCCATGATCGCCACCGTCTCGGCCAGCGGCAGCAGCGGCGACTCGCGGTGGCCGTCGGCCACCAGCTGGGCGAAGTGGGCAGCCTCGTGGCTCATCGCCTCGTGCCCCACCTGGCCGTCGCCGGGCCAGGTCGCCTCGCCGGCGCGGGTGACCAGCCGGACCGTGCCGGGGTTGTAGAACGGCGTCGCGAGCTCGATCCGGCCCGCCGAGCCGCTGATCGACGCCGACGTCGGGGTGGCGGCGGCCAGCGTGGTGTGCAGCACCGCGCGGGCGTGCGGGTGGGCGGGGAACTGGTCCAGCACCATCGCGACCTGCCGGTCGACCCCGTCGGGGGTGAGGTCGCCGACCGCCTGCACCCGTCCCGGCACGCCGAGCACGAAGACCGCGTACGACACCGGATAGATGCCGAGGTCGAGCAGCGCGCCCCCGGCGAGCGCCGGATCCATCAGCCGCTTGACGTGGGTGAGCGCCTGCCCGTGGTCGGCCAGGACGGTTTCGAGCTCGCCCAGGGCGCCGTCGGCGAGGAGCTGGCGCACCACATCGGCGCGGGGCATGAACCGGGCCCACATCGCCTCCATCACTGTCACGTCGGCGGCCCGGCCGGCAGCCACCACCGCACGGGCCTCGGCGGCGTTGCGGGTGAACGCCTTCTCCACCAGGACGTGCTTGCCGGCTTCGATGGCGAGCAGCGCGTGGTCGTGGTGCTCGCTGTGCGGCGAGGCGACGTAGACCGCGTCGACCTCGGGGTCGGCGACCAGTTCCTCGTAGGAGCCGTACGCCTTGGGGATGCCGTGCGCGTCGGCGAAGCCCCGGGCCCGGTCCAGCGAGCGGGAGCCGGCCGCGACGAAGCGCTGCCTGGTGAACTTCTGGGCCGCCGCCACGAACGTCGCGGCGATCCCGCCGGGGGCGAGGATGCCCCAGTTCAGCGGTGGGGCGACCGACGGGTCTGGCGTGCGGGCGTCCGGGGTCACTGGCGAAGTCATGGCCGACAACCTACCGAGTCCGGACCGGCTCAGGTCAGGGTCGCCACCATGATCGCCTTGATCGAGTGCATCCGGTTCTCGGCCTGGTCGAACACTATCGACGCCGCCGACTCGAAGACCTCGTCGGTGACCTCCAGCTCGGGCAGGCCGAACCTCTGGAACACCTGCTCACCGACTGTGGTCTCCCGGTTGTGGTAGGCGGGCAGGCAGTGCATGAACTTCACGTCGGCCACCCCGGTGCGCTCCAGCAGGGCGTTGTTCACCTGGTAGTCCTGCAGCAGCAGGATGCGTTCGGTCCACACGCTCTCCGGCTCCCCCATCGACACCCAGATATCGGTGTGGACGAACTGGCAGCCCGCCACCCCGGCCAGGTCCTCGGTGAGGGTGATCCGGGCGCCGGTCCGGTCGGCGACCGCCAGCGCCTGCTCCACCACCCAGTCCGGCGGGAGCAGCTTGCGGGGGGCGACCATCCTCACGTCCATCCCCAGCAGCGCGCCGCCGACCAGCAGCGAGCAGCCGACATTGAACCTGGCGTCCCCGACGTAAGCGAAGGCGATGTCGCGCTCGTCCCGGCCGCTGGCCTCCCGCATCGTGAACATGTCGCACAAGCTCTGGGTGGGGTGCCACTGGTCGGTGAGCCCGTTCCACACCGGCACCGACGAGTGCTGCGCCAGCTGCTCGACGGTGGCCTGGTGCGCCCCCCGGTACTCGATGCCTTCGTAGAGCCGCGACAGCACCCTGGCGGTGTCGGCCGGGGACTCCTTGTGCCCCAGCTGGGACGAGTTGCCGTCCAGCTGGGTGACGTGGGCCCCCTGCTGGTGGGCAGCCACCTCGAAGGCCGACCTGGTGCGGGTGGAGGTCTTCTCGAAGATCAGGGCGATGTTCATCCCGCTCAGGTGCTGCACCTCGCGTCCGGCAGACCTGGCCGCCTTCAGGTCGGCGGTCAGGTCGAGCAGCCGGCGCCACTCGGCGGGGCTGAAGTCGAGTTCCCGCAGGAAGTGGCGGCCGGTCAGGCTGGGTGTCACGCTGCACCTTTCGACGTGGGACAGGCCAACTCTGTCACGTCGGCGGTGCTGTCGCCGCTGGTGCCGCTGGTGGCGGAGTCTCGCTCCGGCACCGGCTCTCGCCGCGACCCGGCAGCCGTGACAGCATGGGGACATGCTGATTCGCTTCCTCGCCAGTGGTCTCGCCCTGGCCGTGGCGACCTGGCTGCTGGACGGGATCACCGTGGCCAACGACCAGGCGGAGACCCAGATCCTCACGCTGCTCGCGGTCGCGGCGATCTTCGGGGTGGTGAACAGCATCGTCAAACCGCTGTTCCGGATCGTCACCGCCCCCCTGATCTTCCTGACCCTCGGGCTGTTCCTGCTGGTGATCAACGCCCTGTTGCTGATGCTGGTGTCGTGGCTGGCGGGCGAACTCGGCCTCGACTGGCACGTCGCCGACTGGGGCACGGCGTTCCTCGGGGCGCTGATCGTGTCGGTGGTGAGCTTCATCCTCAACGCCTTCCTCGGCAAGCGCGGGACCGACCACCGGTGAGCGCACCGCACGTCGTCTTCGTCTGCTGGGGCAATATCTGCCGTTCCCCGATGGCCGAGGTGGTGGCCAGGGAGTGGGCCGAGCGTGATGGCGTGGCGGTTGTGTTCAGCAGCGCAGGGGTCAGCGCCGAGGAGCAGGGCAACCCGATGGACGACCGCGCGGTGGCCATGCTGCGGCGGGCCGGCTACCCCACCGGAGCCCACACCGCCCAGCGGATCACCGCCGGCCAGGTGCGCGACGCCGACCTCGTCGTCGGCATGGAGGGCATCCACCTGGACCGGATCCGCCGACTGGTGCCGGAGGCAGCCAACCTCGGGCTGCTCACCGACTTCGACCCGGACGCCGAGCCGGGCGCCGGCGTGCCCGACCCGTGGTACGGCAGCGCGGCCGGCTTCGCCGACACCCTCGCCTCGATCGAGGCCGCCATGCCCGGCCTGCTCGACCGGGTGCGCGAGTTGTCCGACGCCACGGGCTGACCGGGCCGGGCCGGCAGCGCCGGAGCCGCCGCACATGGCAGGCTTATGGCATGCACATCCTTGTTGTGGACGACGACCAGGCGGTCCGCGACTCCCTGGCGCGTTCCCTCCACTACTCCGGCTACGAGGTGACCACCGCGGTGGACGGCGTCGAAGCGCTCGCCAAGCTGTCCGCGATGCGTCCCGACGCCGTGATCATGGATGTGATGATGCCCCGCCTGGACGGTCTGGAGACCACGCGGTCGCTGCGCTCGGGCGGCAATGATGTGCCGATCCTCGTCCTCACCGCCCGCGACGCCGTCGGTGACCGGGTGGACGGCCTGGATGCCGGCGCCGACGACTACATGGCCAAGCCGTTCTCCTTCGAGGAACTGCTCGCCCGGCTGCGCGCGCTGACCCGGCGCTCGGCCCGCCCGTCCAACTCCGAGGAGCCCGGCTCGGAGCTGCTCGTCTTCGCCGACCTGTCGCTGGACCTGCAGACCAGGGAGGTGCAGCGCGGCGGGCGCCGGATCAGCCTCACCCGCACCGAGTTCGCGCTGCTGCAGACCTTCCTTGAGAACCCCCGCCGGGTGCTGGAACGCAGCTGGCTGCTCAACGAGGTGTGGGGCTTCGACTTCCCCACCACCGCGAACTCGCTCGAGGTCTACATCGGCTACCTGCGGCGCAAGACTGAGGGCGAGGGCGAGTCCCGGCTGATCCACACCGTGCGCGGCATCGGCTACGTGCTGCGCGAGACCCCACCGTGACCCGCTGGCTGCGTTCGCTCCTCGCTGTCACCAACCGGCCGCTGCACGACCGGCTCGCCTTCCTCGTCTCGGCTGCGGTGGCCGGCGCCGTGGCGATCACCGGTGTGGCCGCCTACATCATCACCAACATCGCCATCTACGACCAGCTCGACCAGGAGCTGATCGAGGTCGCCGCGGTGACCAGCGAGTGGATCGCCAGTGACATCGAGGGGATGGGCGGGCTCAACCAGGACGCCCTGCAGACCGCCAACGTCACCCTGCTCGTCGTCAGGGCCGACCACCGTACGCAGCGCCCGCCCGGCAACACCGGCGAACTGCTGGTGACCACGGCCCGGGAGATCGCGGTGGCGCGGACGCAGACCGGCTCGTCGGCGCGCACCGGAGTCGACACCGCCGGCGAGCCGTACCGGATAGTCGCCGTCCCGGTCTCCGACGGCGTCCACAACTACGCACTCGTGCTGGGCCGCCCGCTGGGCCCGACCAACCAGATCCTGCGGATCCTTGCGTTCTCGTTGCTGACCTTCGGCCTGGCCGCCGCGCTGGTCGCCGGTGCCACCGGCTGGGTGATCGCCCGCTCCGGGCTGGAGCCGATCCAGCGCCTCACCGACGCCGTCACCCGGGTGACCGAGACCGATGTGCTGGCCCCGCTGGAGCTGGGCGGGATGGATGAGCTGACCGACCTGTCGCGCGCCTTCAACGCGATGATGCGCAACCTGGCCAGCTCCCGCGACCGGCAACGCAGGCTGATCGCCGACGCCGGCCACGAGCTGCGCACCCCGCTCACCTCGCTGCGCACCAACGTTGAGTTGCTGGTGGCCGACGAGCGCCAGGGGATGCTGCCACCCGGGGCCCGGGGGGAGATCCTGCGCGACATCGCCGCTCAGCTGGGCGAGTTCACCACCCTGATCGGCGACCTCGTCCACCTGTCGCGGGAGGACTCGGTGGCGCCGGCCCCGGAGCCGATCGACCTGCGGGAGGTGGTCGAGCACGCGGTGGCCCGGGCGAAGCGGCGCGGTCCGGGGCTCACCTTCGACGTCAGGCTCGACCCGCTGTACCTGGTCGGGGAGCCGGAGACCCTGGAGCGGGCGGTCACCAACCTGCTCGACAACGCGGTGAAGTTCTCCCCGCCGGGCGGCACCATCGAGGTGCACCTGGACGGCGACCGGCTCCGGATCTCCGACCAGGGGCCCGGCATCAACGAGGAGGACCTGCCGCACGTCTTCGACAGGTTCTACCGTGCCTCGACGGCCCGCACCACCCCCGGCTCGGGACTGGGACTGTCGATCGTCGCCCAGACCATCAAGGCCCACGGCGGCTGGGTGAAGGCGGGAATCGCGCCCGGTGGCGGCGCCGAGTTCACCATCCGGCTGCCCGGCACCAGCCAGCAGCCGCAGTCGCCCGGCGAGATCACCACCGGCGACCTGCCCCGGGTGACCGACTGAGGGCTCAGCCGAACGGCCACGGGTTCGGGGTGCAGCCCTTGAGGTCCTCGGCCTGGGGCGCCATCACCGGTGCCGGCCGGCCGGCCTTCTTGCAGGACGCCTTCTCCTTGCCGAGAAACCGGCCAACCGCATGGTTGACAAGGTAGCGACGAAAGCCGGTGGTGTCGCCGGCATAGGTGGCCGCGGCGTCCTTCCAGCCGGCGGCTCCGAGGACCACCTTGCCGCCGCGGACGCACACGACATCGGAGGCTCCGCACTTGGCGTCGGCAGCGTTCGGCGCGCTGACATAGACGGTGAAGTCGGCCTTGCCGGCGTCTTTGACCAGGCCGAACCTGACGGTGCCGCTGCCCGCCCAGCTGCGCGGGTCATTGAGGATGTCGGCGACCTGGCCGGCCACCTCGTCGGCGTCCAGCCCGGTGGCGGTCTGGACCTTGACTATGAAGCGGTGCTGGGTGCCCGTGCCGCTGACCGGCTTGCGGGCGACCTTCGAGGTGGCGAAGGTATCGGCGCCCTTGCTCGGCTTGGCGCTCGGCTTCTTGGTCGGCTTGGTCGACGGCTTGGTCGAGGAGGACGGCTCCCCTGCCGGGGTGGCGCTCGAGCTGGCGGTGGGGCTCGGCCGGGCGGTCGTCGGACGCGGCGGCGGCGGGGTGACGCTGCCGGTGGGCACCCCGGCGCGGACCACGGGTTCGGCCAGCGCGTCGGCCCACAGCCCGAGCCCGACCAGTACGGCAAGTCCTGCCACGAGGGCGGCGACCAACCGTGGGGCGAGCCACCGGGACGCTCCGGGGCCGGCAAGGGGGGACGGACTCACCGTGCCACCCTAACCAGCAACCCGGGCGCCCCGGGGGACCGCCACGGCTACTCGGCCAGGACCACCAGCAGGGTCCGCGGCCCGTGCACTCCCTCGACCCGGTTGAGTTCGATGTCGGAGGTCGCCGAGCCGCCGCTGATCCAGGTCAGCGGGCGACCGGCTGCTATCGAGGCGGCCAGCCGCCCGACAGCCTCGGGGACATCGGAGACGACCTGGTCGGCCCGCACCACGCACACATGCAGGTCGGGCACAAGGGAGAGCGCGCGCCGGCCCTGGTCGGGGGCGTGGTCCAGGACTATCGTCCCGGTCTCGGCGATGCTCACCACCGAGGCTGTGAGCACCCCCTGAATCGCGTTCAGCTCCAGGTGGGACAGCGGCGGGTCGTCATCGTGGATGGTCGCCCCGGCCGCCTCGACGGCCTGCCGCCAGGCGGGGTCAACCCCCTGCGGCACCACCATCGAGGTGACGCCCTTCTCGGTGAGCAGGCCGGTGATCGCGTCCGGCACCTCGGCTGCGGGAACCCGCCGCACGACCGCCTTGTAGTCGACCACCATCTCGACGAACCGCTCAAGGATGTCGGGCATCGGCGTGGGACGGCCGTACTCCCAGGGGATGGGGACGTCGAGCGCCGGGTCGGGCTGGACGACGTCGGACAGGGCCTCACGGATCCGGCCCAGGATCACCTCACGCGCACTCACTTCGAGCTCTCCTCGCCGCGGTTCTTCTTCCACCAGGCCCGGAAGGTCTCCTTCGCCGGCATCTTCAGGTCACGTGCCCGCGTCCAGGGCGACGCCGGCCAGGGCAGCGGACCCAGGTGGGTCGTCTTGGGCAGCATCTTCGCCGCGAGCTGCGACAGCGCCTCGACGGCCTCGAGCCGGCCCGCCTTGCCGAACGCCCACTTCGCCCCGGCCATCACCATCGGCTCAAGGTGCGGACGCATCTCATGGCGCTTCTTCTCGGCGACCTTGTGCCGCATGTGCACCAGCAGGTCCGGCAGCGGGATCTGCACCGGGCAGACGTCGGCGCACGCCCCGCACAGGCTGGAGGCGAACGGCAGCGACTTGTCGACGTCGGACTCGATGCCGCGCAGCATCGGGGTCAGCACGGCACCGATCGGGCCGGGGTACACCGACCCGTAGGCGTGGCCGCCGACCCGCTCGTACACCGGGCAGATGTTCATGCAGGCCGAGCAGCGGATGCAGCGCAACGCGGAGCGTCCGATCGGGTCGGACAGCACCCGGGTGCGGCCGTTGTCGATCAGCACCACGTGGACGGTCTGCGGTCCGTCGCCGGGGGTGACGCCGGTCCACATCGAGGTGTACGGGTTCATCCGCTCCCCGGTGGAGGAGCGCGGCAGCAGCCTCATGAACACCTCGAGGTCGGCGAACGTGGGCAGTACCTTCTCGATGCCGACCACGCTGATCAGCGTCTCCGGCAGGGTGAGGCACATCCGTCCGTTGCCCTCGGACTCGACCACGCACAGCGTTCCGGTCTCGGCGATGGCGAAGTTGCCGCCGGAGATCCCGACCTTGGCGCGCAGGAACTTCTCGCGCAGGTGGGTGCGGGCGGCGGCGGCGAGCACCGGCGGGTCGTTGGTCAGGTCCTCCGGCGCCGGGGTGCCGTACAGGTGCATCTCGCGCAGGAAGATCTCGCGCACCTCGGAGCGGTTGCGGTGGATCGCCGGGACGAGGATGTGCGAGGGACGGTCGTGGCCCAGCTGGACGATGAGCTCGGCGAGGTCGGTCTCCCAGGCGGCGACCCCTGCCTCCTCGAGCGCCTCGTTCATGTCGATCTCCTGGGTGGCCAGCGACTTGACCTTGACCACCTCGTCGACGCCGGTCGCCTTGACCAGGCCGACGATGATCCGGTTGGCCTCCTCGGCGTCGCGCGCCCAGTGGACGGTGGCGCCATTGGCGGTGAGGTTCTTCTCCAGCTGGACGAGGTAGGCGTCCATGTGGCGCCCCATCCGGTCCTTGATGGCGGCGCCGGCGGCCCGCAGTTCCTCCCACTCGGGAACCTCGGAGGCCCGCAGCACCCGCTTGTTGCGGATCGTCCGGGTGGCGTTGGCGAGGTTGCGCCGCAGCTGGGTGTTCTGGAGCTGGACCTTGGCGTTCTTGGGGAACGACGGCATCCCGATGAAGGTGCCGGGAGGCGGCGCCGGGGTGCGGCGCTGGGCGTCGGTGGCGGTCACCGCAGGGCTCCTTCGGTCTGGGCCAGGACCTCGGCCAGGTGGATCGGCTTGACCCCGGCGTTCTGGCGGTGCAGCAGCCCGCCGATGTGCATGAGGCACGAGTTGTCGCCGGTGATCAGGTACTCCGCGCCGGAATCGATGACGTTGCGGGCCTTGTTGGCGCCCAGGGCCACCGAGACGTCCGGGTTCTTGAGCGAGAAGGTGCCGCCGAAGCCGCAGCACTGGTCGGCGTCGTTG
>JAEZGC010000006.1 GCA_023437345.1 Actinomycetes bacterium | reverse complement strand
GGCGGCCCCGGCGGGGCCGCCCCGCGGGCGCGGCGGCGTCGCCGGATCCGGCCAGCCGGCTTCCCCAGGCCCGGCCGAGGGCCACCGCGGCGGCTGGCGGATCGGGCAGGGTGGCGAGCTGGTCGCTGACCGCCTCGATCAGGGCCTGCTGGTCGGCCGCCAGCGGGTCGTCCTGCTCCACCACCTGTCGTCCGGCGAGGGTGGCGAGGTAGCGGCGCGACGGGCGCCCGCGGCCGCCCGAGGGCTCGCTCTGGGCGGCGGCGAAGCCGGTGGCGACCAGATGGTCGAGCTGGATCCTGACGGTGTTGGGGTGGCCGCCCAGCTGGGCGCCGAGCTCGGCGACGGTGGCGGGGGCCGCTCCGGCCACCAGCGCACGCAGCACCCGCAGCGCTGCCGGACGGGGGCGGTCGGCCCGGGTCGGCCGGGGGCCGCGCGGACTGATTTCGCTCATTCGCCCAGCATAGGGTATTTTTCCAGACTATCCTGTATAAAAGGAGTGACGTGCTATTGGCGCCCCCCGCCCCGCCCGCGCCGGCCACCCCCCGCCGGCTCGGGCAAGGTACCCGCCTCGCCGTCCTCGCTGTCGGGGGAGCCTGTCTGATCGCCGGGCTCAACGCCGCACTGGTCAGGCTCGAGGTGTGGGCGCCGGTGCCCTCCCAGCGGGCCGGCGACGTCCACGGGCTGGTGATGGTGCTCGGCTTCCTCGGCACCCTGATCGCCCTGGAACGGGCTCAGGCGCTGCAGCGGTCGTGGGCCTACCTCGCCCCCGCGCTGCTCGGCCTCGGCGGTCTGGCCCTGCTCACCCCTGCCCCGCAACTGCTCGGCCAGCTCCTCCAGGTGGAGGGAGCCGCGCTGTTCGTCGTGGTCTTCCTCGCGCTGTGGCGGCGCGCGCCGCGTCCGATGGTCGCGGTGCAGGTGGTGTCCTCGGTCGTCGCACTGGCCGGTGCCGTGGTCGCGCTGAGCGACATCCCGTCCGCGGTCTGCTGGCTGGCCGGCTTCGTCGTGCTCACCATCGCCGCCGAGCGCGCCGAGCTCGCCCACCTGTGGATGGGTCCGCGCGCCGAGACCGTGCTGCTCGCAATGGCCACCGCGCTGAGCGTGGCGATCATCGCCTCGTTGGCCCTCCCGGCGGTCGGCGAGCGGCTGGTCGGTGTGGTGCTGGTCGGGATTGCCGGCTGGCTGCTGCTGCGGGACGTGGTCCGCCGCCAGCTGCGCCTGACCGGGCAGCGGCGGTTCATCGCCATCGCCCTGCTGGCCGGCTACTGCCAGCTGGCCCTGGCCGGCGGGGTGCTCGCCGTCCGCGGGCTGGCCGCTGACCAGGCCGGCTACGACGTGGCCGTCCATGGGGTCTTCCTCGGTTTCGCGCTGTCGATGGTGATGGCCCACGCCCCGGTCATCCTGCCCGCCGTGCTCGGCCGGGCGTTGCCCTACCGCCCTGTGCTCTACCTCCCGCTCGGCCTGCTGCACGCCGGCCTGGTGGTCCGCTTCGGCGGCGCGCTGCTCGGGCTCACCGGGGTCTGGCGGATCGGCGGGATCGTCACCGTGGTGTCGCTGCTGGTCTTCGCGCTGACCGCCGCCACCGTGGTGGTGCGGGCATGAGCGGGTTCCTGGCGCGCGGGCTGTCGCCGTGGCGCGACCTCCCGCTGGCCGGCTGGTTCGCCGCTGCAGCGGTGGTGGCGGTGGTCCACCGCTGGCTGCCGGACGCCGCCTGGCTGATGCTGCACCTTGTGCTGCTGGGGGCGGTCAGTCACGCGATCATGGTGTGGAGCCACCACTTCGCCCAGACCGTGCTGCGAGCCCCCGGCACCGACGCCGACCGGCGGCAGCAGCAGCTGCGGCTCGCCGTGCTGGCCGCCGGGTCCGCCGCCGTCCTGGTCGGGGTGCCGACCACCTGGTGGCCGCTCACTGTGGCCGGCGGGACCGCCGTCGCCGCGGCGGCCGGCTGGCACGGGGTCGTGCTGTGGCGGATGCTGCGTCGCGCGCTGCCCGCGAGGTTCAAGGTCACCGTGTGGTACTACCTCGCCGCGGCCGGCGCGCTGCTGGTCGGCATCGCCCTCGGCGTCACCACCGCCTGGGGCTGGGACGACGCCTGGCACGGCCGGCTGCTGGTCGGCCACGCGCTGGCCAACGTGCTGGGCTGGGTGGGGCTGACCGTCGCCGGCACCCTGCTCACCTTGTGGCCGACCATGCTGCGGACCCGGATGCACCCCCGCGGTGAGGTGTGGACGCGGCGCGCGCTACCGGTCCTTGGCGCCGGGCTGGTGGTCGCGGTCGCCGGCGCCCTGCTCGGGCTGACCTGGCTGGCCAGCGCAGGACTGGTCGGTTACCTGGCCGGGATGGCGCTGTGGGGCTCGGCGCTGTGGCAGCCGGCCCGCGCCAAGCCGCCACGCGACTTCGCACCGCTGTCGGTGGCCGCCGCGCTGGCCTGGCTGGTGATCGGGGTGGCCTGGGCCGGCGCGTTGCTGGTGACCGCCCAGGACTGGGCGAGCATCCGTGACGAGTTCGCCTGGCCGGCCGCCGCGCTGGCGGCCGGGTGCGGCGTCCAGCTCGTGACCGGCGCGCTGTCCTACCTGCTGCCGTCGGTGGTCGGCGGCGGCCCCACCGTGGCCCGGGCCGGCCAGGCCTGGTTCAACCGGGGCGGGGGGTTCCGGCTGATCGTGCTCAACGGCGGCCTTGTGCTGTGGCTGGCCCCCACCCCCAGCTGGGTGAAGGTGATCGGCTCGCTGGCGGCGCTCGGCGCGGCGGTCGCCTTCCTGCCGCTGATGGCGGGCGGGCTGCGGGCCGGCGTCCTGGCGAAGCGGACGCGCGACGCCGACGCGATGGTCGCAGCGCAACACGCTGAGGTGCCGACCGCCCGGCCGGCGCCGCACGAGCCGGCGTCAGTGCTGTCGGCTGGCCAGCTGATCGCGGGACTCACCGCCGTCGCCACCTTCGTCGTGGTCGGCGTCGGCCTCGATCCGGCAGCCGCGGGAATCGGCGTCGGCGGGGAATCGCCGACCACCACGGTGACCGCCACCGGCCGCGTGGTGCGGATCGAGGTGAAGGCGGTCGGGATGCGGTTCGAGCCGTCGGTCGTCCACCTCGCCCGGGGCGACCGGCTGGTCGTCGAGCTGGTGAACACCGACACGACCACCCACGACCTTGTGATCGGAACTGCCAGGTCGCCGCGGGTGGCGCCCGGCGACCGCACCGAACTCGACGTCGGAGTGGTGGGCGGCTCGATCCTCGGTTACTGCTCGGTGGTCGGCCACCGGCAGATGGGGATGACCTTCGAGGTGGTGGTCGACGACGAGCCGGTCGCCGCCGAGCCGGCCCCCCAGGACGGCAACGGCCACCACCCGGGCCATCCCTCAGGCGAGGCGCCCCCGCTGGCCGGCGTCCTCGACCCGGTGCTGCCGCCGCTGGGGCCGCAGAGGGTCCACCGGGTCACGCTGACCGCCCGGGAACTCCCGCTGGAAGTGGCACCGGGGGTGTGGCAGCGGCGCTGGACCTTCAACGGCACCGCCCCCGGCCCCACCCTGCACGGTCGGGTGGGGGACACCTTCGAGATCACGCTGGTCAACGACGGCTCGATCGGGCACTCGATCGACTTCCATGCCGGCTCGCTGGCCCCCGACGTGCCGATGCGCACCATCGAGCCCGGCGAGAGCCTGGTCTACCGGTTCACGGCCACGATGGCCGGGATCTGGATGTACCACTGCTCGACGATGCCGATGAGCTCCCACATCGCGGCCGGGATGTTCGGTGCGGTGGTGATCGAGCCGGAGGGCTTGCCCGAGGTCGACAGGTCGTACCTGCTGGTGCAGTCCGAGGTGTACCTCGACACCGTGGCGAGCGACGCCGCTTCCGCCACCGAGGTGAGTGCGGACAAGGTGGACGCCGAGAACCCCGACCACGTGGCCTTCAACGGCATCGCCAACGGCTACGACCAGCAGCCGCTCCCGGCCCGGACCGGGGAGCGGGTCAGGTTCTGGGTGCTGGACGCCGGGCCGAACCGGCCCAGCAGCTTCCACATAGTCGGAGCCCGGTTCGACACCGTCTACGCCGAGGGCGGCTACCTGCTCAAGGCCGGCAGGGACGCCTTCGGCTCCACAGCCGGCGGCTCCCAGGTGCTCGGCCTGCTGCCGGCGCAGGGCGGCTTCGTCGAGGCGGTGTTCCCCGAGGCGGGCCGCTACCCGGTGGTCAGCCACCTGATGGTGGACGCCGAGCGTGGCGCCCACGGCTTCGTCGAGGTCACCGACTGACACAATCCGGTGCTCACAGGCGACATGGGTGCACATGCTCCTCATGGCGCCCGCGGGAACCGGATTCTGCGGCCGAGAGAGACGAGGGTGACCGTGGTGCGGCGACCGTCACAAGGCGGCGCCGATTCGTTC
>JAEZGC010000022.1 GCA_023437345.1 Actinomycetes bacterium | reverse complement strand
CTCCGCGGGGGCGTGGGCGCCGATCTCGTCGAGGTCGATCAGGTCGATCTTCAGCGATCCGGCAGCGGCCGGATCGACGTCCCCGGTGAGCGAGAGGTCGAGGACGGGCAGCAGCGCGGAGTCGGCTCCGCGGGCGGCGCCGAGCAGGCCGGCGCCGATCACCGGGCCGGTGCCGCGTTCCCCGCCGCTGCAGCTGACCACCAGGTCGGCGGCGGCCAGTGCGTCGGACAGGTCGGCCTCGCCGACGGCAGTCAGCCCCCGGGCGGCGGCGAAGTCCTCGGCCCGGCCGCTGGGGGAGTAGACCGACACCGCAGTGCAGCCCTCCCGCGCCAAGGCGGCGACCGCGACCCGGGCGTAGCTGCCGGTGCCGACCACCAGCGCCCGTCGTCCGGCGAGCGGGAAGTGCCGTCGCCGCACCAGGGCGAGGCCGACCTCGGCCAGCGATCGGCCGGCGGCGCCCAGGTCGGTCTGGGAACTCACCGCCTTGCCGGTGGTCAGCGCGGCGTTGAACAGCCGGTGGAGGGCAGGTCCGGCCTGGGCGCTGCTCCTGGCGATCGCCTCCTTGACCTGGCCGAGGATCTCGTCCTCACCGACCACCATCGAGTCCAGCCCGCTGGCCACCTCCATCAGGTGCTGGACGGCGGCCTGTCCGGCGTACACCTCGAACTGGCCGACCAGGCCGTGGTGCTCCTCAGGCAGCCCGGCCCGCAGCGCAGCCAGCACGCCGTCCACCCCGGGGTGGAAGGAGGACGACTCGAAGTAGATCTCGAACCGGTTGCAGGTGCTCAGCACGACCCGTCCGGTGATCGCGGGCGTCCGGTCCAGCGCGGCGGTCACCAGGTCACAGGCCCGGCTCAGCCGGGCAAGGTCGTCCAAAGCGACGAGGTGGTGACTGATGCCGACGGCAGAAACTGGCACGGCCGCCATCCTAGCCGCGCGGGGCGGGCCGGTTCTCCGCGCCCGTCCTACCGGCGGGGGATCGTGGAGCCCCGGATCACCAGCCGCACCGGGTGGTACTGCGTGCCGGCCGGGCGGGGCTGGTCGGTGTCCATCACCTGGAACAGGGAGCGCGCCGCCTCGCGTCCCAGCTGCTGGAGGTTCGGGTCGATGCTGGTGAGTTCGGGACGCGAGTTGGTGGTCAGCACCTCCCAGTTGTCGTAGCCGATCACCGCCACATCGCCCGGCACGTCACGACCGAGGTCGCGCAGGGTGTCCAGCACCCCGCGGGCGATCTGGTCCGAACCGCAGGCGATCGCATCCACCTCGGGGTGCTGGGCCAGCAGCATCGCCGCGGCGTCGCGTCCCCATCCCTCCGACCACTCCGAGAACATCACGTCGCCGTGGAGTTCCAGGCCGGCGGCCGCCAGCGCCTGGTGGACCCCCTTGACCCGGTCCTGCGCAGCGGCGTAGGCGGGGTCGCCGGTGATGTGGGCGATCCGGGTCCGGCCGCAGGCGATCAGGTGCTCGACGGCCATCCGTCCGCCGGCCTCGTTGTCGGGGGTGAGCGAGAGGTCCGCTGGATCATCGGAGGGGGCGTAGGCGTACACCACGGGCACCGGGACGTCCTGGCCAAGGGACGGGCGGGGATCGGTCTGCCGGCCGACGACGATGATCCCGTCCACCCGGCGGTGCAACAACGCCTTGAGGTGGTGCTGTTCGCGGATGTGGTCGCCCCGCGCGTCGCACAGGAAGACGTTGACCTGACCGGCCCCGAAGGCGTCCTCGGCCCCCATCAGGATCGGGATCACGAACCGTCCCTCGAGGTCACTGGTGAGCAGCCCGACGGTGCCGGTCCGCCCGGCGAGCAGGCTCCGCGCCAGTTGGTTGGGGGTGAAGCCGATCTCGTCGGCGGCGTCGAGGACGCGGCGACGCGTGGTCTCGGCGACGTCCCCGCGGCCGTTGATCGCCTTTGAGGCCGTCGCGAGCGAGACGCCGGCCAGCCGGGCGACCTCCGACAGCGTGGCCGGGTAGCCCGGTGCTGGGTTCCCTGGCCTCACGCCCACCTCCTAGGTAGTGCTCGCACGGTACCGCGAAAGGTCCGGAAAGGGTATCCGGCGCAATCTCCTTGACGTCGACGCTACCCCTAGGTACGCTCCCCGAAAAGGGTTTCGATGACTTTCGGCCAGCGCGCCTCGTCCGGAGCCCCGAATGGCGACAGGGCCCCGCTGGGGCCCGCTCAAGGACGAGCAAGGAGCTCACATGGGTAGTAACAGGAACCGGCGGGCGCGTCAGCTCGTCGGGCTCGCGGTCGCCGGCGCGGTTGCGCTGAGCCTCACCGCCTGCGGGGGAACCGCCCCCACCCAGCCCTCAGCGGCGCCGTCGGTCGGCGCCGAGGGCACCGACGATGGCGCCAGCCTCACGCTGTGGACGCGCGCGCCGCTGGAGAAGCAGGCCAAGGCGCTGGTCGAGGCGTACAACGCGTCGCACAAGAACCAGGTCGAACTCACCGTCGTCCCCAATGACGACTACGTGGCGAAGGTCGGCGCGGCGGCGGGCGCCAACGGCCTGCCCGACCTGTTCGCCGCCGACATCGTGTACGTGCCCAACTGGATCCGCCAGGGACTCTTCCAGGACCTGACAGCCAACATCGGCGCGATGCCGTTCAAGGACTCGATCAACGCCGGCCACCTCAGCGCCGGTACTGCCGAAGGCAAGGAGTACGTGCTGCCGTTCGTGCTCGACCTCTCCATGCTGTTCTGGAACAAGGACCTGTTCCGTGAGGCCGGCCTCGACCCGGAGAAGGCCCCGGCCACGATGGCCGAGTACGCCGACGCGGCGAAGAAGATCCAGGCCCTGAACAAGCCGGGCGTCTACGGCACCGCCGCGGGCCTGAACTGCGGCGGCTGCCTGGTGTTCACCTGGTTCCCCAGCATCTGGGCCTCCGGGGACCAGGTGATGAACCCCGAGGGCACTGAGTCGCTGCTGAACGGCGCCAACGCCAAGCAGGTGTACGACATCTGGCGCGACGTGTGGAGTGCCGGCGCGGTGCTGCCGTCCTCTCGCGACGAGGCCGGTCCGACCTGGACCGCAGGGTTCACCGAGGGCAAGGTCGGGCTGATGTTCTACCCGGCCACCCTGATGTCGTCGACGCCGTTCGACGCCGGCGTGGCGGGCATCCCCGGGGTGAACGGCGGCGCCTCCACCTTCGTCGGCGGTGACGGCATCGGGATCTCGAAGGACTCCACCAAGGCCGCGCAGGCCTGGAACTTCCTGAACTGGATGATGTCGGAGGACGCCCAGGTCGGGGTGCTGGCCAAGGGCAACGACGCGGTCTCCCGCGGCGACCTCGCCAACAACGAGTTCGCCGCCAAGGATCCGCGGATGGTCACCATCAACGAGGTGGCGGCCAAGGGTGGGACCCCGGTCGCGCTCAACTTCCAGCAGGCCTTCAACGCCGTCGGCAGCCCGTGGGTCACCATGGTCCGCAACCAGGTGCTGAACAACGCCGGGAGCGTCGACGCCGACAACGAACAGATCACGGCGATCCTGGGCCAGGGTTAGCCGACAGTTGCCGGGTGCCTGTCTCTTATACAAATA
>JAEZGC010000343.1 GCA_023437345.1 Actinomycetes bacterium | reverse complement strand
CGGTGCACCCGGATCACCGCCTTCGTGACCAGCCCGAGGTTGCCCTCGCTGCCGAAGGCTGCCTTGTAGGCGTCCACCCCGGCCGCCTGCCGCGGGGTCGGGTACAGGTTCTCGACCACCCCGGCCGGGGTGACAAGGGTGACGTTCTCGACTATGTCCTCGATGTTGCCGTACCGGTTGCGCTTCATCCCGCTGGCATTGGTGGCGATCCAGCCACCGAGGGTGGACAGCTCCATGCTGTCGGGCTCGTGGCCGCAGGTCAGGCCGTACGGCTCGAGCAGTTCCTCCAGCCGGCTGCCGAGGATGCCGGCCTGGACGCAGGCGGTCAGGTTCTCGGTGTCGACCCACTCAAGGGCGTCCATCCGGCGCATGTCGAGGGAGACCACCATCCGGGTCTCCGACTCGGGGATCTGCAGTGCGTCGGAGACGTTGGTGCCGCCGCCGTACGGGATCAGGCAGACGTCGTGCTCGCGGGCCAGGGCCACCACGGCCAGGCAGTCGTCCTCGGACTCCGGCCACACCACGGCGTCGACGGTGCGGGCCAGGTTGCCGTACAGCACCCGGGACACCTCGTCGGTGGTGGTCTGGCCGTGGCTGTGGATCAGCCGCTCCCGGTCATCGAGGCTGACCTGGTCGGCGTCCAGCGCGGCGGCCAGTGCTGCCAGGAAGGACTCGTTGCGGTTGACCGGTGACACGTACGGCGTCCCGGTCGCCGGCCGGGTCTGGGTGAAGTCGATGTCGACGCCGAGTTCCTCGCGGACGAACGGGATGAGGTAGGGCATCGGGTAGCCGCACAGGTTGTAGCGCGACCCGGTCATGATGACGCACTCGTCGGGCTGGACGACCATCCGGGTGTCGCGGAAGCCCCAGCGGTGGTCCCAGGTGGTGGAGTCCAGCTGTGAGGTGTCGCGGTTCAGTGCCTTGTCTGCCATCAGCGGTGAGCTCCTCGGGGCCGGTGCCGGTCAAGCCGTTGGGAGCATAGCGAACCCGCTGCGGCGCCGCCCGGACGCGCGTCTCGGCCACCGGATCATCGCCGCCCGCGGGTTGCCCCGCAAGGACCGGGTGGGCCTGTCGAGCCGTGTAGGTTTCTTCCAGCGGTGCGTCGGTGCACCGGGCCCGGGGACGAGTCGGAGGAGATCCATGAGCATCGGGATCTCGGCCGGCCAGGTCGCCATCATGTTCTCGCTGATGGCGCTCGGCTGGATGGCCTACCGGCTGAAGTGGATCGGCGACGACGCGGTCAAGGGCATGACCAAGCTGCTGCTCTTCATAGTCACCCCCGCGGTCATCGTGCAGGCCTTCCTGCGCCCCTTCGACCCGGCGCGGCTGCAGACCATCGGCCTGGTGTTCGCCCTCGACGTCGGCGTGTTCGCCGTCACCATCGGGCTGTCAGCCGTCGTCTTCAGCCGTCGGTTCATCCCCGACGCCGCCCGCCGCACCACGCTGAAGTTCGGCACCACGTACTCCAACGCGGGCTTCCTCGGCATCCCGCTGGCCCAGGCCCTGCTGGGCGACGACGGGGTGTTCTACGTCGTGGCCTTCGTGGTCACCTTCCACATCTTCGTCTGGACCCACGGCGACAGCCTGTTCGGCGGCCGGCGGGCCGGCGCCCGGCAGAACCGGCTGCTGGAGGTGCTGGTGAACCCCAACATCATCGCCACCGCAGTCGGGCTCGGTTTCTTCATCTTCTCCTGGCAGTTGCCGGACCTGCCGGCGCAGGCGATCGGCCACGTCGCGGCGATGAACACCCCGCTCAGCATGATGGTGGTCGGCGCGAACCTCGCCGCGATCGGGGTGCGGTCGGTGTTCCGCGACCGCTACGCCTGGCTCGGCACGCTGTCGCGCAACCTGGCGGTGCCGGCGTTCTTCGTCGCGCTGTTCGCGCTGCTGCCCCTGGACCCGGTAGCCAAGGGAGCCACCCTGATCGCGGTCTGCGCTCCGGTGGGCGCGTTCCTGGTGATGTTCACCATCCTCCACGAACGCGAGACCAGCTTCCCGACCCGGCTGCTGACCTTGTCCACGCTGTCGGCGATCGTCACGATGCCGGCCATCTTGTGGCTGGCCTCGCTGGTCTGGTGACCTACGGGACGAGGTGGCCGGCGGCCCGGAACAGCTCGTACCACTCCTGCCGGGTGAGCACGACATCGGCTCCCGCCGCCGCCGCCCTCACCCGGTCGGGACTGGTGGTGCCCAGTACCACCTGCATCCTGGCCGGGTGGCGGGTCAGCCACGCCGTGGCGATGCCCTCGGGCGGCACGCCGTAGGACGCGGCCAACCTGTCGATCACCTCATTCAGTTCGGGGTAGGCCCGGCTGCCAAGGAACGGACCGGTGAAGAATCCGGCCTGGAAGGGCGACCACGCCTGGATGGTGATGTCGTGGAGCCGGCAGTAGTCGAGCGTGCCGAGGGTGCGGTCTGCCGACTGGTCGAGCGCTGCCATGTTCATCGCCACCCCCTGGGCGATCAGCGGCGCGTGGGTGATCGAGAGCTGGACCTGGTTGGCCACCAGCGGGCGCGTCACCCAGCGCCGCAGCAGCTCGATCTGGGCCGGGGTGTGGTTGGACACCCCGAAGTGGCGCACCTTGCCGGCGGCGGCCAGGTCGTCGATCGCGCGGGCCACCTCCTCGGGCTCGACCAGCGCGTCGGGACGGTGCAGCAGCAGGATGTCGATGTAGTCGGTGCCCAGCGCGGCCAGCGACCCGTCCACCGCCTCGATCAGGTGGTCGTACGAGAAGTCGAAGTAGGGCCCGTCCTTGACGATGCCGGCCTTGGTCTGCAGCACGAGTTCGCTGCGCGCCGACGGGCTGAGCCGAAGCGCCTCGGCGAACCGGCGCTCGCAGCCGTGGGCGGGCGCCGAGCCGTAGATGTCGGCATGGTCGAAGAAGGTGATGCCCGACTCGAGGGCGGCGTCGACCAGCGCCCGGATCTCGGCGTCGGTCTTGTCCTGGATGCGCATCATGCCGGCGACGACGGCGGGGACGGTGAGCTCGGTGCCCGGCAGCGGGAAGGTCTTCATGCGGCAAACCTAGCTGGCCACGGTGGGCCGATGGACGATGCCACGGCAGTGGCTGGCGACAGCGGTCGAGCCGTCAGGAGGCTTCCCCGGTCGCACGCGGCCCGGGTTCACACCCCGTCGAGCGGCCAGTAGAGCGCATCAGGGGTGGGGCGGGCGCCGAAGATCGCCTGGCCGACCCGCACCACGGTCGCGCCCTCCTCGACGGCGATCTCGAAGTCGCCCGACATGCCCATGCTCAGCCCATCGAGCGCGACCCCGTCCGGTGCGTCCTGGCGCAGCTGGTCGCGCAGCTCGCGGAGCCTGACGAAGCAGGCCCGCACGGCGTCGGCATCGGCGCTGAACACCGCAAGGGTCATCAGCCCGCGCACCTGCAGCGCGGTGAACTGCGGCAGCGCGGCGACGAAAGCCGCCACCTCCTCCGGCGGCAGGCCGTACTTGCTCTCCTCACGGGAGGTGTTCACCTGCACGAAGACGTCGAGGGAGCGTCCGGCCGCCTGCAGCCGGCGGTCCAGCGCCTCGGCGGCCCGGAGGCTGTCCAGCGCCTGGAACTCGTCGGCGAAGCCGGCCACGTCGCGGGCCTTGTTGGTCTGCAGGTGCCCGATCACCGACCAGCGCAGGCCGGGCAGGTCGGCCAGCGCTGCGGCCTTGGCCTTCGCCTCCTGCACCTTGTTCTCGCCGAAGGAGGTCATCCCGGCGGCCACCGCGGCTCGCATCCTGGGCTCGTCGACGGTCTTGGAGACCGGCAGCAGTCGCACGCCGGCGGGATCCCGGTCCACCCGCGCGCAGGCCGCGGCGATCCTGGCGTGCACCTGGGCAAGGTTGCGGGCCAGGTCGGCGGCGACGGCGGCGGCGGGGTAGTCGGGCATGGCCGAAGGATAGCCCGACCCGTGCCGTGACCCTCAGGCGAACTGGACGGTGACCTTCTCCCCGGTCAGGTCGGCCCGCACCCGGGTCAGCCGCACGCTCGCCTTCCAGCGGGAGCCGTCGTTGCCGCGCACCTGACCCCGCACCACGATGCTCACCGGGGCGGTCGCCGAACCGGGGTGGTCGAGCGCGACCTCGAGGCTGTCCAGCCCGTCGGCGCCGGAGTCCACCGACCACCTCATGGTCGACTCCTTCAGCTTGGTGCCCTCGGGGTCGGCGATCGCGAACCCGCACCCTGCCGGGTTCAGTTCCCGGCGCTTCACGCAGGCCTTCAGGTGCGCCCGGGCAGCCTTGGCCACCTCCGCGCGACCCGCCTCGCTCAGCTCGCGGGTCGCCGGGACCTGCGGAGGCGCGGTGACGGCGGTGACTGTGAACTCGGGGTCGGCCACCGCGTAGCGGTCGGCCACCGCCCCTACCGTGTAGCGGCCGGGGAACAGGGCAGGGGCGCTGCTGGCGACCGGGATGCCGTTGATGGTCAGCGGCACCTCGCGCAGCCGAAGCGACGTCAGGTCGACGGGGACGGCGACCCGGGTGAGCCGCCAGACCGAGTCGCGGCGGACCACCTCGAAGCTGGTGCTGACCGTCTGGTCGCCTTGACGGTACCGGACCGTGATCTGCTGGCGGGGGACGTCGTCGGCCGAGTCGGGCACCTCGATCGCGGTGATCGCTGCCTCCGCCCCGGCGGCCTGCAGCATCTCGTCGGTGAGCAGGGTCGAGTCGCCGGGGGCGGTGGCGGCGAAACCGAGCGCGGCATCGGCGTCCCCGGCGGCCAACGCCTGCAGGTAACCGCGCACCGCACCCGAGCCGGTGGCGTCAGGTGTGGTCGGGGTCGGCGGGCCGGCGATCGGGTTGCCGGTCGGGCCCCAGACCAGGTAGGCGCCCAGCACGGCGAGCACAAACAGTCCGGCCAGGACCCCGATCCCCACGGGGAGCCACATCGATGCGCGCCGCGGGTGCCGGTTGCGCAGCCGCGGGCCGGGGTCGGGGGTCGCGGCCGGGGCGGCGGGCGGGCCGGCCTGGATGCCCTGGGTGGCGATGTAGGGGAACCCGGTTTCGGCGGGGGTGGCCGGGGCGTCAGGCCCGTCGGGCGGCAGCTCCGCCCCAGCCGACAGCGGCCCTGCCTTGGCCCGGCCGGGGTGGTACCGGCGGCCCGGTTCGTCGTCGGTCACAAGTCCCACCCCCCTTGGTCCGTGAGCCGCGTTCCCACCCAACGATACCGACCCCACCCGGTCGGGCAGCAGTCACCCACCCGGGGGATCGCAGCCGCCGGCTCAGGCTCCGAGGCGCTGCCAGGCGGTCCCGCGTGCCCGCCAGCCGAGGGTGGCCAGGCGGCTCAGCGCCAGTCCGCCGTAGGCCAGCCACAGCCACGGCAGGCCGGCCCCGGTCAGCGCCACCGCCAGCGCGAGCGGGACGTAGCTGGCAAGGTTGAGCAGGCTCGCCAGCGCCAGGTAGCGGGCATCGCCGGCCCCGATCAGCACCCCGTCGAGCACGAAGACGACGGCGCTGACCAGGGTGAGGACGGCAAGCAGCGGCAGCACGGTCGCCACCTGGCCGCGGACTTCGGCGTCCGGGGTGAACACGCCGAGGTACAGCCCGCTGCCGCCCCACAGCGCCAGCCCGCCGACCAGGCCGATCCCGACCGCCCAGCCGACCAGCCGGCGCAGCAGCCCGGTGACCACATCGGCCTGACCCGCGCCGAGGTAGCGACCCACCATCGCCTGGGCGGCGATGGCCACCGCATCCATGGCGAAGACGAGCAGCATCCACAGGCTGTTCAGCACCTGGTGGGCGGCCATCGCCGTGGTGCCCATTCGGGCGGCCACCCCTGTGGTCAGCAGCAACGCCGCCTGCAGTCCAAGGGTTCGCAGCACCAGCCACTGCCCGGTCTGTGCGGCCGCCAGCACCCCGCCGGGGTGCCAGCGCCACCCGACGCCGTGGCGCCGGGCCCCGTGCAGCACCGCCGCAGCGAGGAAGACGGCGGCGGCGTACTGCGAGACGACGGTGCCGGTGGCGGCGCCGGCGATGCCCCAGCCGAGGCCGAACACCAGCCACAGGTTGAGCCCGACATTGGCCAGGTTCATCCCGACCACGACCACCAGGGGGGTGCGGGTGTCCTGCAGCCCCCGCAGCACTCCGGTGGCGGCCAGGATGACCAGCGCGGCCGGGAAGCCCGCCGCCACCGTCTGGAGGTAGGTGGTCGCCTGCCCGGCCACGTCCGGGGCTACCCGGTAGAGCGAGATGATCGGCCCGGCGAACCCGGCGACCAGTCCGGCGAGCACGGTTCCGACACCCGCACCGAGCGTGATGCCGTCCAGCCCGCCGGCCAACGCCCCCGGCAGGTCACCGGCCCCGAGCCGGCGGGACACGGCGGCTGTCGTCCCGTAGGCGATGAAGACGCACAGCCCGAGCAGGACGCTGATCACGCTGGCCGCCACCCCGAGCCCGGCCAGCGCCTCGGTGGAGACGTGGCCGATGATGGCGGAATCGGCGAGTACCAGCAGCGGCTCGGCCAGCAGGGTCGCGAAGGCGGGGACCGCCAGCGCCAGCAGTTCGGAGTCCAGGGCGCGCTTGCCGGACCGCTCGGGCCGCTCCACGAAGCGGCTCAGGCGGTGGCGGGGGTCAGCTCGCCATTGCCGTCGGCGGCGAGTTCCCGCTGCTCGATCCGGCCGAGGATGCGCTGCAGCCGCGGCCGGTTGTAGCGCTGGATCAGGATGAACGGCAGGTTGCCGGCGACAGCGATGACCAGGCAGGTCAGCCACAGGTCGAGCGGCGTCCAGACCCGCATCAGCACCACCGACGCGACAGCCCGCACGTGGTTGGACTCCGCGCGGCAGGTCTCGATCACGAACCGGCGCAGGTAGCTGTGGTTGGCGTCGGAGAGCCGCTTCTTGGAGAACCGGTGCCAGGTGTCGAGGGCGGGCAGGCGGTCCTTCCAGCGGTCGATCCGCAGCAGGCCGCGGTACACCTCGCCGTCACGCTCCCAGTCCCGGGTGCGGAACCACCACCGCTCGGGTCTGAAGAACCGCTCCGGCAGGACGACGTCGACCCAGGCGCGGACCACGACGAGGAGCGTGTAGACGATGCAGTTCACCCAGAACAGCGACCAACTCGCTTCGTTCTCGAAAAGCATCAGTCCCACCTCCTCCGGCCGTCCATTGTACGGCGACTGGACCAGTACCCCGGCCGTGGCCACTCCACCGGCGGGGCTGCGACGTAGAGTGGACCCGGTGCCCGCGAGGGTCGTGGAGGCACCGAAGAGGAGTGCCATGCCGGGTGTCGCTGGGGTTGTTCGATGACCGTGGTGGCGGTGCTGTGCCAGGTGCTCCTGATCGCCTCGGCGGTGTACGGGCTGTACCACGTGGCTGTCGCGCTGCCCATCGTCGGAGCCCTGCCGCCGCCGCTCACGACCTCTGACCGGGTGCACCGGTTCGCCGTCCTGGTCTTCGCCAAGGACGAGGCGGCGGTGATCGGTGAGCTGCTGGCCAGCCTGCGCGCCCAGGACTATCCCGCAGCCGCCTTCGAGGTGTTCGTCACAGCCGACAACTGCACCGACGACACTGCCGGGATCGCCAGGCGGGCCGGGGCGACGGTGCTGGAACGCGCCGACGCCACCAGGATCGGCAAGGGGCACGCGCTGAACTGGTTCTTCGAGCGGTTCGGCGGGCGGACCGCCGAGTTCGACGCCTGCGTCATCTTCGACGCCGACAACCTTGTCGACCCCGGCTTCCTGGCCGCCATGAACCGGCAGCTCAACGCCCAGAACCCGATAGCTGTCGGCTACCGAGCCGGGAAGAACCCGTCCAGCTCCTGGGTGAGCGGGTCCAACACGCTGTTCTGGCTCATGCAGTGGCGGCTGTTCCACCTGCCGCGCGCCCGGCGGGGGCTGCCGGTCACCTCGGTGGGCGGCACCGGCTTCATGTTCGCCCTCCACGTGCTGGACGGCGGTCTCTGGCGCACCTCCTCGGCGTGCGAGGACATCGAGTTCACCATCCGGGCGATCATCGAGGGCCACCACGTCGCGCTGGCCCCCGAGGCGGTGTTCTACGACGAGCAGCCGCTCGGCTTCGACCAGTCGCTGCGGCAGCGCTACCGCTGGGCGGTCGGTACCGTCCAGGTCATCGGCCTGCTGGGCGGAGACCTGGTGCGGGCGATCCGGAGCGACTGGCGACGTACTTTCGACGCCCTGATGTTCATCCTCGGCATCCCGGTGGCCGGCATCACCGGGCTGGCCTGGATCGGCCTCGTCGTCGCCAACGGTGTGACCGGCGGCGACTGGGCGGCGCTGGTCCTGTCCCTTGCCGCCTCCACTGTCGTGAGCTATCTCGTCGCCGTGGCGGTCGCCCTGCTCGTGCTGCGGCTCGAGCGCGCCACCTGGCCGCGGGTGTGGCAGACCGTCCTCACGTTCCCGCTGTACCTGCTGTCGTGGTCGGTGCTCAACATCCTCGTGCTGTTCTGGCGCGACCCGACCTGGGCCCCGATCCCGCACACCGAGGCGCTCACCCTCGACGACGTCCCGCAGCGGCGGCTGAGCCCTGACCCGGTCAGCCGCCCGCTGGGCCTGGAGACCGAGGCCTGACTCAGGCCCGCACCCGCACCCGCAGGGCGCCCGGACGGACGACGCACGCCAACCGGGTGACGCTGCCCACCGGGTCGCCGTCCAGCTGCGCGTCGACGGGACGGGCGGCGACCACGGTGATCTCCGGGCCGACCAGGTGGGCTATCGAGGAGTGCCCGAACCGGTAGCGGGTCAGGACGTAGACGCCGACCGCCAGCCACGCCGCCAGCGAGCGCGGGGACACCACGACGGCGTCCAGCTGCCCGTCGTCCACCTTCGCCGCGGGCATCAGCTTCATCCCCGCCGTCAGTTCGCCGCAGTTGCCGATCATCACTGTCGCGGCGTGCCTGGTGAACGCCCGCTGCGCCCCGGCCCGCACGCTCACCCGGAACCCGGCGCGCAGCAGCGACCTGACACCGGAGACCGCATAGGCGAACCAGCCCAGCTGGCGCTTCAACTCGACGCTCGCCCCGCCGACGGTCTGGGCATCGAGGCCCATCCCGGCCATCACCAGGAATACCTGCGGCTCGGCGCCGTCGAAGGAGACCATCCCGGCGTCCACCGGCGCATCGGCACCGGTGAGGGCCACCGCCACCGCCGCGGCAAGGTCGTCGATCGGCACCCCGAGGTTGCGCGCCAGCAGGTTGCCGGTGCCGCCGGGCAGCAGGCCGAGCGGCAC
>JAEZGC010000341.1 GCA_023437345.1 Actinomycetes bacterium | reverse complement strand
GCCCCGATCGCCGTCAGCAGTTCCGCGCGCAGCGCCGCCGCCGGACGGCGTCCCAGGTCACCGGCCAGCGCGTCCACCTCGTGGGGGTGGGCACCGAGGTGCTGGTTGAGCGCGACGCTCGCGCCGAGCACCCGGGCCAGCCGGCGGGTCCACTCGGGGTCGGCCGCCACGGCGGTCAGCAGCTCGGGACGGGGCCGCAGGATCCGGGCCAGCCCGTTGAAGGCGAGGTCGGGGTCGGCGGCCGCCGCCAGTTCCTCCAGCAGCATCGTCCAGTCCCGGTCGGGTAACGCCTCGGCCCACGACTGGGCCAGCACGGCATGGCTGGACGGGTCGCCGAAGCCCCACCGCGCCAGGCGGGCCGACAGCGTCTCGGTGCGGGCCATGGTGGCGATGGTAGCCCCAGCCACCGGCCGCCGGGACCGTGCGCACTAGGCTGCTGGCGATGGCACGACGAGTCACCGCGCCGGAACTGGCAGCCCTGACCGCGACCCTCGCCAGGGTCGCGGCCGGTGGCGATCCGGCTGATGCCGACCTGGCCGCGACCTGCCGGGTGGCGTGCCGGGTGCTGGCCGAGCAGCACCCCGGGGGCAGCCTCGAGCTGCGGGTGCCGCCCTTCATCGCCGTCCAGCTGGGGATCGGCCAGCGTGGCGCGCACACCCGGGGCACCCCGCCCAACGTGGTCGAGACCGACGCGGCCACCCTGGTGAGGCTGGCGGCCGGCGCACTGTCCTGGCCGGACGCGCTCGCGGCGCGCGCGGTGACTGCCAGCGGCCCGCACGCGGACCTGGCAGCGGTGTTCCCACTGCTGGGAGGTCTCACAGCCTCCTCACAGCAGGTGGGCGAGGCGGGGCACAGGGGCGGCTCCTAAGCTGGAGGGGTACCGCGCGAGAGGACTCCCCCGATGAGCGACCCGATGACTGAGGATGCCCAGCCGTCGGTGACGCCCCGGGTCCGGCCCCGCCGGCGGCTGATCCGCGGGATCGCGCTGGCCGCCGTCATCCTCGTCGTCGGAGCCGGGGCCACCTGGCTGCTGTGGCCGCAACCCGACGCGGCCCCCGCCGCGACCCAGAACTACACCGCGACCCGGGGCACCCAGACCCTCACTGTGGGGCTCACCGGAACGCTCAGCCCGCAGACCCAGGCCAGCCTCAGCTTCACCGTCTCGGGCACCGTGACCGACGTCTACGTCAGCGCCGGTGACACGGTCAAGAAGGGCGCAAGGCTGGCCCGGATCGACGACGGCGACCTGCGGGACGCCCTGGCCCTGGCACGCGCCACCCTCGACACGGCAAGGGCCAACCTCGACGACGTCGAGGACTCCGGCACCGCTGCCGCCCAAACGGCTGCCCGCGCCCAGGTCAGGTCGGCTCGCGCCGCGGTCGCCGCCGCCGAGGACGACCTGGGCAACGCCGTGCTGCGGGCCACCATCACCGGGACCGTCGCAGCCGTCGAGCTGAGCGTCGGAGACACCGTCACCGGCGGCGGCGCAACCCGGCAGACCCAGGGCTTCGGCCAGCCGACCACGGCGACGACGACGTCCCACGTCGTCGTGGTGTCCACCGACGCGTGGCGGCTGGACGGCACCGTCGGGAGCGCCGACCTCGCCGCCCTGTCCACCGGACAGCCGGCCACCGTGCAGCCCGACGGGGCTGCCGCACCGATCGACGCCGCCGTCGCCTCGGTCGGGATCGTCGCCACCTCGAGCCAGGACGGCTCGGCCACCTTCCCCGTCGTGCTGCACCTGTCCGGCACGCATCCCGAGCTGTTCTCGGGCACCACGGCGACCGCCACCATCACCGTCGCGCAGTACCCGGATGTGCTGACCGTCCCGACGATCGCCATCGGGACACGGGACGGCAGGCCGGTAGTCACCCGGGTGTCGGGAGCCACCCTGCAGGAGGTCGAGGTGACCACCGGACGGGTGTTCGGCGCAGCCACCGAGATCCTCTCCGGGCTCGCCGCGGGCGACACCGTCCAGGTCAGCTTCGAGACACCGCAGCCGCAACGATCCCGCGGCGGCATGTTCGGCCCTCCCCCCGGGGTCCAGCGCGACGATCCCGCCGACGGCGGGTCCCCCGCCCCGGGCGAGCCGCCGGCCGGGCAGGGCGGCGCCAACCGATGAGCACCCTGCTGACCATGACCGGGGTCCGCAAGGTGTATGACACCGGAGCCATCCAGGTCGAGGCGCTGCGTGGGGTGGACCTGTCGATTGAGGTCGGCGACTACCTGGCGATCATGGGCCCGTCCGGCTCGGGCAAGTCGACCCTGATGCACATCATCGGCTGCCTGGACGTGCCGACATCCGGCGAGTACCAGCTGGACGGCGAGCCGGTTGCGACGATGAGCGAGAAGGACCTGGCCGAGGTGCGCAACCGCCGGCTCGGCTTCGTGTTCCAGAGCTTCAACCTGCTGCCCAGCCTGACCGCCCAGCGCAACGTCGAGCTGCCGCTGGTGTACGCCGGTGTCGCGCCGGCCGAGCGGCGCGAGCGGGCGCTGGCCGCGCTGGACCGGGTCGGCCTTGCCTCCCGGGTTCACCACCGGCCCGGCGAGCTGTCCGGCGGCCAGCAGCAGCGGGTGTCGGTGGCCCGCGCCCTGGTCACCGACCCGGCCCTGATCCTGGCCGACGAGCCGACCGGGGCGCTGGACTCGGTCTCCACCCGCGACATCCTCGACCTGTTCGACGAGCTGAACGCCTCAGGCCGCACCATCGCGGTGATCACCCACGAGCGGGACGTCGCCGCCAGGGCCAGGCGAATCGTCCACATCTACGACGGGCAGCTCACCGACGCCCAGCCGATGCCGGCCGGGGGTGAGCGCTGATGGACTGGCGCGAGACGGCGAGGACCGCTGTCGAGGCCCTCAACGCCCGACGGTTGCGGACCGCGCTGACGATGCTGGGCATCCTGATCGGGATCTCGGCGGTCATGCTGATCGTCGGGCTCGGCCTCGGCGCGCAGCGCGCCATCACCGACCAGATCAACGCGCTCGGGTCGAACATGATCATCGTCACCCCGGGCCAGACGACGTCGTCGACCGGCTTCCGCGGCGGCGGCCAGGCCACCTCGCTGACCACGAGGGACGCCCAGCTGCTCGCCGACCGCTCGGTAGCGCCCAGCGTCGCGGCGGTGGCCCCGACCTCGACGACCCAGGCGGCGCTGCAGTCGGCAGACACCACCTGGACCGCCGCCGTGGTCGGCACCGTGCCGCAGTGGCTGACCGTCCGCAACCGTGAGGTGGGGGTGGGGCGGTTCTTCACCGAGGACGAGGTGGCCGACTCGACACCGGTCGCCGTCCTCGGCCGGGAGACGGCCGCCGAACTCTTCCCGTCCGGGCAGGCGGTGGGCCAGCAGGTGAGCGTCAACGGCCACCGCTTCACGGTGGTCGGCGTGCTCGCCGAGGCGGGCTCGTCGCTGAGCCTGAACGAGGACGACACGGTGGTGGTGCCGGGCACCACCTTCGCCGCCCGGCTGTCGGTGTCGGGCAGCGCCTTCGCCGTCACGACCATCTACCTGCAGGCGGCGAGCGCCGAGAGCCTGTCGGCGGCCTACCAGGAGGTCAACACCGCCCTGCTGACCGCGCACGGGGTGACCGCAGAGGAGGCCGACTTCACGGTCAGCACGCAGGCTGCGCTGGTGGACGCGGCGAGCTCGATCACCGGCGTGCTCACCCTGCTGCTGAGCGGGATCGGCGCAATCTCGCTGCTGGTCGGCGGCATCGGGGTGATGAACATCATGCTGGTGTCGGTCAGCGAGCGGGTCCGCGAGGTCGGGCTGCGCAAGGCGCTCGGCGCGACGCCCGCCGCGATCCGGCGGCAGTTCCTGGTGGAGGCGGGCATCCTCGGCCTGCTGGGCGGCCTGCTCGGGGTGGCTGTGGGGTACGCCGGCGCCGCCGGGCTCAGCCCGGCGCTGGGGATCACTGTCGAGATCTCGCCGGCGGTGACCGGGCTGGCGCTGGCCGTCGCGCTGGGGATCGGACTGGTCGCCGGGGTGTACCCGGCCGGGCGCGCCGCGAAGCTGGCCCCGATCGACGCGTTGAGGAGCGAGTGATGGCCGGCTCACGGGTGGGGTCGGTGGTGGTAGCCGGTGTCACGCTGGTGGCGATCGGCGGCCTTGGCATCGCGTGGGCCACCGGGTCGGCCGGCGCGGACAGCAGGTTCGTGACCGCGGTCGCGGGCACCGGGGATGTGTCGGAGGCCTTCCTGGCCACCGGCACGGTCTCCCGGGACAACGTGGTGTCGGCGGCCTTCGCCGCCGCCGGGGTCGTGAAGCGGGTGACGGTGTCGGTGGGCGACCAGGTAGCGGCCGGGGACGTCATGGCGAGCCTCGACACGGCGTCGTTGAAGCTGGCGCTGCTGGACTCCCAGACCGCCCTGGCCTCGGCGAAGGCCAACCTGTACGCCGCCGAGCACCCCGGCAGCGCGGTGCGGACACCGTCTGGCGGCACCAGCCTGCCGTCGCTGCCCGGCGGTGGGGGCGGGTCGGGACCGGGCGGGATCGCCGCGTCGGATGCCGCCGTCCTCTACCGGGCGATAGCGGCGGTGAACGTGGCTGCGGCGACGTGGAGCAACCCGCAGGCCCCGACCACCTGCGACCTGGTGTACGCGGCGCTCGTGGCCGCGAACGAGACCGATCCGACGCCGGAGCCCACGACAGAGCCGACCGGCGAACCCACGAGTGAGCCCACAGGGGAACCCTCGACCGAGCCCACGACAGAGCCGACCGGCGAACCCACGACCGCGCCCACGGGCGAACCCACGACCGAGCCCACCAGCGACCCCACGGGCGAACCGAGCACCGACCCCACGGGCGACCCCACGGGCGACCCGACCGGCGACCCCACGGGTGAGCCCACCACGGAACCCACCGACCAGGCCGAGCCCCTGGCGCTGCTGGTCGATGACATCACCGCCGACGACATAGCTGCCTGCGGCCAGGCCAGGACCGACCTGCTGCTGGCCAATGCGATGCTGGCCGACTACTACCAGCAGCTGATCACCACCGGGACCATCGACACCGGCCAGCCCGGGACCCCCGGCACGACGCCGACGACGGCTCCCGTCCGCTCGTCAGGCCGGACCTCGTCGGGTTCCGTCCGGACTGTGACACCGACGGTGTCCGCCCGGGCGGTGGCCGCCGCCGAGGCGGAGGTGCTGCGCGCACAGCAGGCTGTGGACGCTGCGGAGCGGGCGCTGGCCGACGCCGAGTTGACCTCGCCACTGGACGGCGTGGTCGGCGCTGTCGGGCTGACGGTCGGCGACAGCGCGGCGTCCGGCACGATCACCGTCGTCGGCGAGGGCGCCGCGGTGGTGAGCATCGAGGTGCCGCTGGCCACCCGCGGGCTGCTCAGCCAGGGCATGGCGGCCGTCGTCACCCCGGCCGGCTCCATCACGTCGTTGCCGGCGACGATCAGCCGGATCAGCCTGCTGGAGACCGCCGGGACCGCCGGCGACTCCCCCACGTACCGCACCACGGTGGTGGTCGAGGACGCCGCGATGCTCCTGAAGGAGGGGGCCCGCGCCGGGGTCGAGGTGGTGACCCGCACTGCCTCCGGCGCGGTCAGGGTTCCGGTCTCGGCGGTCACGCCGACCGGCCCGGGCAAGGGCACCGTGCGGGTCGTCGACGCCGCATCGTCCGACACCTATCGCAGTGTCGAGGTCACCACCGGCGCTGTCGGCGGCGGCCAGGTCGAGGTCACCGACGGCCTCTCGTCCGGCCAGCTGGTCGTGCTCTCCGACCGCACCGCCCCGCTTCCCACCGGCAACTTCGCCCAGATGCGTCGCACCATGGGCGGCCGCTGACCAGCCCCGACGGTTACAGGATCGGCAGGGTGTTGCGCAGCTCCCATTCCGAGACGTGCCCGCGGTAGGTCTCGTACTCGGCCTTCTTGTTGCGCAGGAAGAAGTCGAACACGTGCTCGCCGAGGGTGTCTGCGACGAGCTGGGAGTTCTCCATGGCGTCGATGGCGTTGCCGAGACTGCGCGGGAGCGGCTCGATCCCCAGCGCATGGCGCTGCTTGTCGGTGAGCGCCCAGACGTCGTCCTCGGCGCCCTCGGGCAGCTCGTACTCGTTCTCGATCCCCGCCAGCCCGGCGGCGAGCACCATCGCGTAGGCCAGGTACGGGTTCGCAGCGGAGTCGATCGAACGCAGCTCGACCCGCGCCGACGCGCCCTTGCCTGGCTTGTACATCGGCACCCGGACCAGCGCCGACCTGTTGTTCTGGCCCCAGGAGATGAAGCTCGGCGCCTCCGCACCGGCCACCAGCCGCTTGTAGGAGTTCACCCACGGGTTCGTCACCGCAGTGATCTCGGCGGCGTGCCGCAGCAGGCCGGCGATGAACTGGCGTCCGGTCTTCGACAGGTTGTACTCCGCGCTGGCGTCGTAGAAGGCGTTGTTGTCGCCCTCGAACAGCGAGACGTGGGTGTGCATGCCCGAACCGGGGTGGTTTTCGAGGGGCTTCGGCATGAAGGAGGCGAACATGTTCTGCATCACCGCGACCTCCTTGATCACCACCCGGAAGGTCATGATGTTGTCCGCCATGGTGAGCGCATCGGCGTAGCGCAGGTCGATCTCCTGCTGGCCGGGTCCGCCCTCGTGGTGGCTGAACTCGACCGAGATCCCCATCTGCTCCAGCAGCGTGATCGCCTGCCGCCGGAAGTCGGCGCCGGGCGAGGTGGTGGTGTGGTCGAAGTAGCCGCTCTGGTCGGCGGGCTCCGGCGGCTCCCCCGGGACCAGCGGCTGCTTGAACAGGTAGAACTCGATCTCGGGGTGGGTGTAGTAGGTGAACCCCATCTCGGACGCCTTGCGCAGCGTCCGCTTGAGGACGTAGCGCGGGTCGGCGTAGGACGGTGACCCGTCCGGCAGCCGGATGTCGCAGAACATCCGGCCGGTCCCCTGGGTGTTGCCGCGCCAGGGCAGCAGCTGGAAGGTGGACGGGTCGGGTTGGGCGACCATGTCGGACTCGAAGACCCGGGCGAAGCCCTGGATGGCGGAGCCGTCGAAGCCGATCCCTTCGCTGAACGCTCCTTCGAGCTCGGCGGGTGCGATGGCAACTGACTTCAGAAAGCCAAGGACGTCGGTGAACCACAGCCTGACGAAACGGACGTCCCGCTCCTCCATGGTCCGAAGCACGAACTCGGTCTGCTTATCCATGCCGCCAAGTCTGCCGCCCGGCGTGTTTCAGTCGGGTTACGGATGCAGCGCGTCGGACGGCGTGGCTGAACGTCTGTCCCCGTGTGCGGGAGAACCGTCCCCCTGTGCGGGAGAACCGTCCCCGTGGGTCAGTGGCGGAACGGGCCCCAGCCCGACTCCTCCTCGTCGTCCTCGTCGGGATCGTTGAAGCGGGGGTCGGTGTCCCAGTCGTCGTTTCGCTCGGTGACGCGTTCCAGCGCCCGGGCGGCATCCGCGGCGGTGGCGTAGGGGCCGAGCCGTGACTGGCTGCGGCAGCCTTCGTAGGGCTCGACGCTGCGGTGGTCGAGGCAGTAGTACCACGAGCCGGTCATCTGGCACCTCCAGCGGGATCGACGCCTGTCACTATCATCGCCTGCGTGACTGCGATCAAGCCCTACCCGGTGACTCCGCGCCGCGCCGTCCCCGACCGCATCGCCCGCCCGGCGTACGTCGGACGCCCGCGCCCCGAGCCGTACCAGGGCCCGCACGCCCAGACCGCCGAGACCATCGACAAGATGCGGGTCGCCGGCCGGATCGCCGCCGGCGCGATGCAGGCCGGAGCCGAGGCCATCGCCCCGGGCGTCACCACCGACGCGATCGACGCCGTGGTCCACGAGTATCTGCTCGACCACGACGCCTACCCCTCCACGCTCGGCTACCGCGGCTTCCCCAAGTCGTGCTGCACCTCGGTCAACGAGGTGATCTGCCACGGTATCCCCGACACCCGTCCGCTGGACGACGGCGACCTGGTGAAGATCGACGTCACAGCCTTCGTGGACGGCGTCCACGGCGACAACTGCGCCACCTACTTCTGCGGCGAGGTGGAAGAGGCCTCCCGGCTGCTCACCGAACGCACCGAGGAGGCGCTGCTGCGCGCCATCCGCACCGTCCGTCCGGGCCGGCAGATCAACGTGATCGGACGGGTGATCGAGGCCTACGCGAAGCGCTTCGGCTACGGCGTGGTGCGCGACTACACCGGCCACGGCGTCCACACCGCGTTCCACTCCGGCCTGGTGATCCCGCACTACGACGAGCCGGCGGCCGACACGGTGATGGAGGTCGGGATGACCTTCACGATCGAGCCGATGCTCGCGCTGGGCGACGCCCGCTCCCACGTGTGGGCCGACGACTGGACGGTAGTGACCGACGACGGCTCCCGGGTCGCCCAGTTCGAACACTCGCTGGTGGTCACCCCGGACGGCGCCGAGATCCTGACCCTGCCGTAGCCGGCAGGCCCGGGGACACCTACTCCTCGGGGACCAGCCCCTGCGCGCGTCCGACCCCAAGCACGAGGGCGTCAGTGCCGTCGGCGGTGGCGAACCCTGCCTCGGTGGCGGCCATCGAGTAGCAGACGAGCACATTGCGGTTGGTCACGCAGGCGCGTTCCCGCCACGACCCCCAGGTGAAGTCAAGCCGGGTCAGCGAGTAGCCGAACTCGGTGGCCAGTTCCGCATAGCGCACGTCGTCCCAGTGCTGCCCGCTGGCGGTCAGCTCGATGGTGCCGCCGTCGCACCGGGTGGCTCTCAGCCTGTCGAAGGCGGAGGCGGCGAGCGCGGAGGTCTCGTAGGCGGCGCCGAACGACACCACGGCGCCAGCGGGGCTGTTCGCCACCGACTTGTGCCACTGCCCCACGCCGCCGTCGGGGCCGAATGCAATAGCACCCGAGCAGTAGTCGGGGCTGGCTGTGGTGTCGGTGTAGACCCAGCTCAGATTGTCCTCGAAGATGCCGGTCGCATCCGGCACCATGGCCTCCAGCTCGGCCCTGGTGAACAGGAAGCGGGTCACGTCGTCACCGGTCCACAGCACACCCGCCGGCACGTCCGGCGTCGTCGTCGCGGGCGTGGTGGGCGG
>JAEZGC010000328.1 GCA_023437345.1 Actinomycetes bacterium | reverse complement strand
GGGCAGCGGCGGCAGGTCGAGCAGGCTGCCGGAGCCCGCGGGCGCGGCGGGCGGGTAGGGCTCGGACGGCGCGGGGGTCGACGCGTAGGGGCCAGACGGCGCGGCGGCGGGCGACGGCGGGTAGGGGTCGCTGGACGCGGGGGTCGCAGCGTAGGGCCCGGCGTCCTGGCCGACTGTGAAGTCGGTGCCGGTGGGCGCCTCGACAGCGGCGTCGTCGAGGATCAGCGTCTCGACGGGCTGCGCAGCAGGTTCGGCCGGCTCCGGGGCGGACTCGACGACCTCGGCGTCCAGCACCTCGGTCGGCGGCGCAGCATCCTCGAAGGGCTCAGGGTCCACGACGTCGGGTTCCACGATCTCCACCGCCTCGGGCTCCACGACCTCCACCGCCTCGGGCCCCACGACCTCCACAGCTTCGGCCTCGACCGGCTCGGGGTCGGCTGTCGGCGCCCCCGGCTCCACGACCTCCACAGCTTCGGCCTCGACGGGCTCTCCGTCGGCCGCCGGCACCTCTGGCTCATCGCCGACCGGCGCAGAGTCGACGGGTTCCACCTGGGCGGCCTCCCCGACTGGCAGCGGCTCGGGCACCTCGACCTCGTCGGCAGGCCGGGTGGTGCTGGGATCGGTCATCGGGTCCTCCGCTCGTACGACCCCACCATTCTTGCCCAAGCCCCGCCCGCTGCGGCCACCTGCCGACCCCGATCCGTCCCTGACTCATCCCCCCGTGCCGGTGGCGAGGCTGCCGGCCGGCCCGCGGACAACAGCGTCGTCCAGGCCGGCGATGCTGAGCAGTTCCTCGTTCATGGCGAGATTGAGCTGCCGCAGCAGGGCAGCGACCCGCTCACCGTCCCAGTCCATTGCGGCGATCTCGTCGGCGTCGCGCAGGATCGGCACGGTGAACCGGTCCCGCTCCCGCTCGTACCCGCGGTAGCCGGCCGCTGGAGCACCGCCGTCCAGTTCCGCCAGCGCGGCGCGGGCCAGGAGTTCGGCGTCCCGCAGCGCGTCGGTGAGCCCGTGGGCGCTGATCGGGTCCTTCCACGACCCGGCGTCGCCGACCAGTGCCCAGCCCGGACCCCACGGACGGCGCAGGAACCCCGGCAGGCCGGTGAAGGTCCGCACCGGGGAGGCCGGTTCGGCCAGCGCGAGACGCTGCCCAAGGGCCGGGCTCGCAGCCGCTACCAGGCGGCGCAGCACCTCGGGCCCGCCGCGCCCGACCCGGTCCGGCCGATGGCCTGCGAATACGCAGGTGAGGCCGTCGTTGGTGGGGATGAACCCCGCGGTCCCGTCGCCGTAGGCCCACTCGTAGCCGACTGCAGGGAGCCCGGCGACATAGCAGTAGCTGAAGGCGCTGGTGTGCCGGGCACGGTAGGTGGTGGGCGCGCCGGTCAGCCGGGCGACTGTCGACCGTCGCCCGTCGGCGCCGATCACCAGCGACGCCCGGATCGGATACCTCAGGCCGGTGCCCCGTTCGAGGACGCGGACCCCGCGCACTCTGCCGCGGTGCAGCTCCAGGCCGACCACCGCCGTCCGGTACCTCAGGTCGGCGCCCGCCCTGACCCCAGCGGCGGCAAGGATCGGGTCGAGCACGGTCCGGCGTGGGGCGTACAGCGCGTCCACCCCGGCGCCGGGCTTGATCGCCACCGGCACAGTGTCGGCCGGGTAGTGGAACACGGTCTGGCTGATGGCGGGAGTGCCGGCCGCACGGACCTCGTCCAGCAGGCCCCATCGAGCCAGCTGCGCCACCGCGCCGCGCATCAGGGCGTGGGTGGAGAGGGTGTCCGTGCCCGGGCGGTCGCGTTCCACGACGACGACCCGGGCGCCCGCCCGGGCGAGCAGCAGGGCCGTCGCCGACCCCGCCGCCCGGCCCCCCACGACCACGACGTCGACCCAGGGTGCGCGGGTCATCGCTGTCCCCCTTCGACGGCGCCGGGCCTCAGCCGGCGTCGACCTCGATGCTCACCGGGACGCCGTGGGTGAGCACGTCCAGCACCGCCGAGCGCGCCCTGGACTGGTCGAGCACGGCGCGCAACGCCTCCGGGTCGGCGCCGCGCATCCGGAAGCTCACCCGGATCCCCTGGAAGCCGTTGCGCACCTCGCCGTCGATCCCGAGCAGGCCGAGCAGGTCGATGTCGCCCTCGACTGTGGAGGTCACCTCGGTCAGCTCGACGCCGCGGGCGGCGGCGATGTTGGCGATCCCCGCGGTCAGGCAGGCGGCGAGGGCGTGCAGCAGGAACTCCACCGGGGTGGAGCCGTGGTCGCCGCCGACCAGGACGGCGGGATGGTCGGCGTCGTAGCTGCGCGGCTCGACGTGCGTCAGCTCCTGCATGGCGCCGTGGAAGCCGTGGATCCTTGAACGGCTGTGGGTGCCGGTGAGCCACTCGTTGGTGGCGCGGAACTGGAACTGCGCGATCTGCGGATTGGCGCGGACCGCGTCCAGCGTGGCGAACAGGGTCTCGACGTCGACCCCGTTCCGGGCGGGGTGTTCGGTGAGGGTCATCTCGGTGCCTCCTGGTGAGGGTGGTTGGTGACCCAACCCTCACCCCGGCGGGCGGGCCGGCACATCCGGGCCCGGCACGGGTCGGGCTCCGTGTAAACCACGCAGGAGGGACCGCATCGACGGTCATGACGCGAGGAAGCGCTCCACCTCGTCGAGGAACTGGGCGAAGGCGACGTCGCGCTGCAGCAGGATGTGGTTGTTGCTGGAAAGGGCCACGAAACGGGCGCCAGGAATCAGCCCTGCCAGCCGGCGGCCCTCCTCGAAGGGCACCCCGTGATCGCCCCGGGCGTGCAGCACGAGGGTCGGCACCCGCACCTGCCGGGCCAGGTCGGTGGCGTCGAGGTCGTGGAAGGCACCCTCCAGCAGCGGGGCGTTGGCCGGTGTGGTGGTGGTGCGCAGCTGCTCGTTGAACCAGCGGATCTCGGCCGGGCCCGCCTCCGGGACGAAGGCGCGGGCGAAGGTCTCCCGGAACAGGTAGTTGTCGGCGTGCCAGCCGAGCTGGGCCAGCCCGACCTTCACCCCCGATTCGACCACCTGGTCGGGGTCGCCGCGCCGCCGCATCCCCCTGGCGTAGGTGCCGTAGAGCACCAGCCGCCGTACCCGCTGGGGGTATCGCGCGGCGAAACCGAAAGCCACCGGGCCGCCCTGCGAGATGCCGAGCAGGTCGACCGGCTCGCCGCCGACGGCGTCCACCACGGCGGCGAGGTCGTCGATCCACAGGTCGAGGTCGGTCAGGTCGACGCCGGTCAGGTCGCGGTCGGACAGGCCGCAACCGCGCGGGTCGTAGCGGACGTAGCGCGTGCGGGCGGCGAGTTCGCGCACCCAGTGGCCCCAGACCGGGCTGGTCGCGGTGTCCTTGTCGACCTGGGTCAGCCAGGTGGCAGTCTTGACCAGGGTGTGCGGCCCGACGCCGTCCTCAGCGACCGCCAGCGACCCCGCGGCGACCTCCACGAACCGGATCGTGGTGCCGTCGGACTGCTGCTGGGCGGCCGGCCGGTCGAGGCTGAGGGAACGGCGGTCGTGGGCGTGCAGCTTGCGCAGCAGCGAGGACACGTGGGTCTCGACGGTGCGGACCGACACGACGAGTTCGGCGGCGATCTCGGCATTGCTCCACCGCCGCCGGACGAGGTCGAGCACTGCCCGCTCCCGGGGGGTCAGCCTGGCCTGCGCCTGCGCCATGGCACGAGTCTGCCACCGCGGACGCCCGCCGCCGAGGCTCGTCAGGCGGCCGGGTCGGCCACCGCCTGCATGGCTGTCGGGATCGGCGCACGCCAGGCCTCGCGCAGTTCGTCGAGCCGGACGGCGAAGCCGGCAACCTCGAGGACGCCGGTGTCGGTGACCTCCCCCAGGTGCGCGGCCGGGATGCCGTGTTCGGCGCACAGCGCGCCGAACTGGTCGGCGTGGTCGGCCGGCAGTGACACCAGCACGCGTCCCGGCGTCTCGGAGAACAGCTGGACGCAGGCGTCGCCGTCGGGCAGGTCGATCCGGGCGGCGGCGTCGAACCGCAGGCAGCTCTCGACCAGGGCCTGGGCCAGCCCGCCGTCGGACAGGTCGTGGGCCGAGCGCAGCAGGTGGCGCTTCGCGGCGGCTCCCAGCAGCGCTCCCAGCCGCAGTTCATGGTCGAGGTCGGGCACCGGTGGGAGGCCGCCGAGGTGGTGGTGGACTGCCTGCGCCCAGGCGCTGCCGGACAGGTCCTCGTCGGTGCGGCCGAGCAGCCACACCTGGTCGGCGGGCTGCCGGAACCCTGTGGTGAGCCGGTCGGCGACGTCGTCGATCACGCCGAGCATGCCGACCACAGGGGTCGGCAGGATGTTCGCCCCGCCGGTCTGGTTGTAGAAGCTGACGTTGCCGCCGGTGACCGGCGTCCCCAGCTCCTTGCAGCCGTCGACCAGGCCGAGGATCGCCTCGGAGAACTGCCACATCACCGCCGGGTCCTCCGGCGAGCCGAAGTTGAGGCAGTCGGTGACCGCCACCGGCTGGGCGCCGGAGGCAGCCACGTTGCGGTACGCCTCGGCCAGCGCGAGCTGGGCACCGAGGTACGGGTTGAGCAGTGTGAACCGGGAGTTGCAGTCGACGGCGAGCGCCACGCCGAGGCCGCTGGACTCGTCGACCCGCAGCATGCCGGCGTCGTCGGGCTGGGCGAGGATCGAGTTCCCGCGGACGTACCTGTCGTACTGGTCGGTCACCCACGACTTGTCGGCCTGGTTCGGGGACGACACCACGGCGAACAGCTGGTCGGCGAGCTCGGCCGGGTGGACGGGGCGGGGCAGCGCATTGCCGGAGTCGGAGTTCAGCGCGTCCATCCAGTCCGGCCGGGCCAGCGGACGGTGGTAGACCGGGCCCTGGTGGGCCACGGTGGCGGGGTCGACGTCGACCACCCGCTGGCCGTGCCAGTCGATCAGCAGCCGGTCGCCGTCGGTCACCTCGCCGATCACCGTCGCCAGCACGTCCCACTTGCGGCAGATCGCGAGGAAGTCCCCCACCTTGCCGGGCTCGACGACCGCCATCATGCGTTCCTGGGACTCGCTCATGAGGATCTCCTCAGGGCTGAGCGTCGGGTCCCGCAGCGGGACAAGGTCGAGGTCGACGTGCATCCCGCCGTCCCCCGCACTGGCGAGTTCGGAGGTGGCGCACGAGATCCCGGCCGCGCCGAGGTCCTGGATACCGACGATCAGGCCGGCGGCGAACAGCTCGAGGGGGCACTCGATGAGCAGCTTCTCCATGAACGGGGCGCCGACCTGGACGGCGGGCCGCTTGGCGGGCCCGTCGGCCTCGAAGGTCTCCGAGGCGAGGATGGACGCACCGCCGATCCCGTCGCCGCCGGTGGCGGCGCCGTACAGGATGACCTTGTTGCCGGTGCCGGACGCGAAGGCGAGGTGCAGGTCCTCGTGGCGCAGCACCCCGACACACAGCGCGTTCACCAACGGGTTGCCGTAGTAGGAGGGGTCGAACACCACCTCGCCGCCGATGTTGGGCAGCCCGAGGCAGTTGCCGTAGCCGCCGACCCCGGCGACCACACCCGGCAGCACCCGGGCGGTGTCGGGGGCGTCCAGCGCACCGAACCGCAGCGAGTCCATCACCCCGATCGGGCGGGCCCCCATGGCGAGGATGTCGCGCACGATCCCGCCCACCCCGGTCGCCGCGCCCTGGTAGGGCTCGACGTAGGAGGGGTGGTTGTGGTACTCGATCTTTAACGTGACGGCCAGCCCGTGGCCGACGTCGACGACTCCGGCCTGCTCGCCGATCCCGGCCAGCAGCTCGCCGCGCGGCGTCCGGCGGCCGAGCTCACCGAACCGGGACAGGTGCTCCTTCGATGACTTGTACGAGCAGTGCTCCGACCACATCACCGAGTACATCGCCAGCTCGCAGGAGCTGGGACGACGGCCGAGGATCTCGCGGATCCTGGCGTACTCCTCGGACTTCAGGCCGAGCGCAGACCACGGCTGCTCAACCTCGGGGGTACCGGCGGCATCGGAAACGGTGTCGACCACGCCGTCAATCTACCCCGCCGGCCCCCCGCGTCCGGCCGCGTCCGGCAGGGCGGCGGCGTACTCTGGAGCGGTCCCCAACCCAGGAGTGGCAACCGTGCCAGCAACCGCCTTCCTCGGCGAACGGCCCACCGGCCAGCTCGCCGGCGTGGCCTGTGCGCCGCACTCGACCGACTGGGAAGTAGTCGTGTCGATGGCCGACGGCAGCCCGCTGGGCAGCCTGCCGCTGGGCACCCCCGCCGACCTTGCTGAGGCGGCGCAGCGGGTGCGGGACGCCCAGCACGCCTGGGGCGCGATGCCGGCCTGGTTCCGGCTTGCAGGGCTGCGCCGGTTCGCCGGGCTGCTCGATACCTACCGTGACCCGGCGGCGGAGGTGGTGCGGGCCGAGACCGGGCTGACCCTGCCCGAGGTGGCCGAGCTGGTCGCCAGGTCGGGCCCGCAGTGCCGGCGGCTCGCCCGTACCGGGGTGCGGCGGCTGCGGCCCGTCCGGCACGGCTGGCGGCCAAGGGTCCTTGAGCATCACGAACCACGCGGGGTGGTCGGTATCGTGCCCGACCCGGCGGCACCGTTCGACCCGGAGACCGCGGTGGCGGCGCTGGTCGCCGGCAACGGCGTGGTCTTCGTCCCGGGGTTGCGATCAGGGTTCACAGCCTTGCTGCTGACCCGGTTGCTGGTCGCCTCACGACTGCCCGCCGGCCTGGTGCAGGCGGTCCCGGGTGCCCCGGAGCTGGCCGAGGCGGCGGCCGAGGTGGTGGACCAGCTGGTGGTCGGCCCGGGTGTGCCCGCCGCTGTACCGCGTGCCTGCGCCCGGCACGGCGTTGTGCTGGCGTCCGGACCCCGGACCGACCCGCTCGACTTCACAGTCCCGGTCGTGGTCCGGCGCTGAGCGCTCCGGCTGGCAGGCTTGACCCATGAGCCGGGGGCAGGTGCACGCCGCGTTCGACCTGCCGCTCGACCCGGGCGACCGGGACGGCGCCCGGCTGGTCGGCGCCTTCACCGCTGCCCCGGTCCGCGTCCTGTCGGCGCGGCACCTGGCGGAGGTCCCTGCGGTGGTGGCCTCGGCGCAGGCGGCGGCGAGAGCGGGCCACTGGGTGGTGGGCGGACTCCGCTACGAGGCGGGGGCGGCCTGGGACGCCGCCCAGGTCACCCACCCCGTCGACGGTGAACTGGCGCGGTTCGAGGTCTTCAGCGGCGACCCGGTGAGCTGGCCGGACGCCCCGGCTGCGGTAGCACGGGACTGGTTCACCGACTCCCGGTTCCAGGTCGGCGGCCCGGCCGCGGCGGTGGCGTCGGTCCAGGACCACATCGCCGCCGGTGACTGCTACCAGGTGAACCTGACGGGCCGGGTGGCCACCGTGCCGGCGGCGGCCGGCGACCCCGAGCCCGACCTCTACCCGCGCTTCCGTGAGTTGGCCGCCGCCCAGCCCGGCGGCTACGCGGTCTTCCTCGGCGGTGCGGGGGTCGCCAGCACCTCGCCGGAGCTCTTCGTCCACGTCCATCCGTCAGGGCGGCTGGTGACCCAGCCGATGAAGGGGACTGCGCCGTCCGACACCCCGCCACAGCGGCTGCGCGAGGACCCCAAGGAGCGGGCCGAGAACCTGATGATCGTCGACCTGCTGCGCAACGACCTGGGTCGGGTCTGCCTGCCCGGGACGGTGCGGGTCGACTCGTTGTTCGACCTGGTGCGGCTGCCCACCCTGTGGCAGCTCGTCTCGACGGTGAGTGGTCAGGTCCGGCCCGGCGCAACGCTGGCGGACGTCTTCGCCGCGCTGTTCCCGTGCGGTTCGGTCACCGGGGCGCCGAAGATCCGGGCGATGCAGCTGATCGCCGACCTGGAGGGGCGGCCGCGGGGGTGGTACTGCGGGACGCTGGGCGTGATCCGTCCTGGCGGGGAGGCCATCTTCAACGTGGCTATCCGCACCGTCGAGCAACGGGGCGGCGCGCTGGTCTGCGGGGTCGGCTCGGGGATCGTCGCCGACTCCGACCCGGTAGCCGAGCTGGCGGAGTGGCGGGCGAAGGCGCGCTTCCTGGGCGGCGAGCCGCAGGCCGCCCTGGAGACCATGCTGCTGGCCGACGGCAGCTACCCCCGCCTGGCCGAACACCTTGACCGGCTCGCCCGGACTGACGCCGCGCTCGGCCTCGGGATCCACCTCGGCCGGGTGCGGCAGGCGCTGGCGTCGCTGGCCGCCGCGCACCCGGTCGGCAGCCACCGGGTGCGGCTCACCGCCGGCGACGAGACGGTGCGGATCACCGTCGAGCCGCTGGAAGCCTTCCCCGACCCGGTGCCGCTGGCGCTGGCCACCGAACCGCTGGACGTCGCGGCGCTGCAGCCCGCGGTCGCCCACAAGACGACCTGGCGGTTCCACTACCAGCGGTTGCAGGACCGGCGTCCGTCCGGCGCCTTCGACGTCATCTGCCACAC
>JAEZGC010000322.1 GCA_023437345.1 Actinomycetes bacterium | reverse complement strand
TGTCACGACCGCGCGACCGGTCCCCTGCGCCACGGCGGTGCCCTTGTAGACCATGTTGCGCCGGTCACCGAGTTCGGCTGCCTCCTCCAGCGGCTCGGCGTCCTTGGCCGACGCCTCGGACTCCCCGGTGAGCGAGGCCTCCTGGATCCGCAGCGCGCTGGCCCGCAGCAACCTGCCGTCGGCGCCCACCGAGTCGCCCTCGGCCAGGACCAGGATGTCGCCCTGGACCAGCTCCGAGGACGGAACCGACACCAGTTCCCCGCCGCGCAGCACTGTCGAGGTGGCCGCCGTCATCTCCGCCAGCGCGGCTACGGCGTCGGAGGCCCGGTTCTCCTGGACGAAGCCGATCACCGCGTTGAGCACCACTATCGCGGCGATCACCACCGCGTCGACAGGCAGCCCGACGGCGCCCTCGAGCAGCCAGGCGACGGTGGCGATCGCGATCGCGGCGAACAGCAGGTAGATCAGCGGGTCCTGGAATTGGCGAAGGAACCGCCGCCAGGCGGGAACCGGCGGCGTCCCACGCAACTCGTTGGGCCCGTCGGTTGCCAGCCGCCGGGCCGCCTCGGCCGGGCTCAGCCCCACCTCCTGGTCGACCTCCATCCCGGCGGCGACCTCGGCGGCGTCCCGCAGCCACGGCTGCCCGGGCGGCGCCGTGGTGCCAGCGGGAGCCACCACGCGCTGATCGGCGTCCATGGTTCAGTCTTACCCCGCTGCCGGGCCGCGTCGAGAGCCACCCCGCCAGTCCGCGACGGGCGTAGTCACATGGTGAACACGGTCCGGATCCCACGGCCGGAGTTGGGCGGGCATGGCAGGATCGCGGCATGCGGGTAGCTATCGGAGGCAGCAGCGGCATGCTGGGGACCGCGCTCACCCGGCACCTGCGCCGCGAGGGCCATGAGGTGGTCCGACTGGTGCGCGGCCAGCCGACCGCGTCGGACAAGCGGCACTGGGACCCCGACGCCGGCAGGATCGCCGGCCCGCGGCTGGAGGACGTCGACGCGGTGGTGAACCTGGCCGGGGCGCCGCTGGCCGGCGGGCGCTGGACCCGGGAACGCAAGGCCGAGCTCTCCCGCTCGCGGATCGCGAGCACGCTCACCATCGTCACCAGCCTCGACCCGGACGGCCGGTGCCAGCGCTTCCTCAACGCGTCAGGCATCGGGTTCTACGGCGACACCGGCCCCGAGGTGGTGGACGAGACCAACCCGCGCGGGCGGGGCTTCCTCGCCCAACTGTGCGTCGACTGGGAGACCGCCGCCGGGCACGCCGCAGTGCCCACCGCGGTGCTGCGGACCGGGCAGGTGCTCACGCCCAAGGGCGGGATCCTGGGCCGGCTCCGGCCGCTGTTCGCCGCCGGGCTGGGCGGCCGGCTCGGTGACGGTCGCCAGTTCGTGTCGTGGATCACTCTGACCGACTACCTGCGGGCGCTCACCTGGCTGCTGGAGAGCGAGCTCACCGGTCCGGTGAACCTCTGCGCCCCGACAGCGGTCACCAACGCCGCGCTCACCCGGGCGATCGGCCGGCTGGTGAACCGGCCGACGGTCCTGCCGGTGCCGCTGACCGCCGTCCGGCTGCTGTTCGGACGCGAGTTCGTCAGCGAACTGCTGCTCACCAGCACGCGGGCCAGGCCCGCGCGGCTGCTCGACGCGGGGTTCGAGTTCACCCATCCCGACCTGAACCAGGCCTTCTCCGCGATGCGAGCCGCCACGGCCCGGTGACGTAGAATGGCCGCCTGCGGCCGCCTACAGATGGGGAGCGTTGTGCCCGAACCGACCGAGCTCACACCGGCGGGCGTCCCCGGTCCTTTCGCGGCCCTCGGGCTCACCTTCGACGACGTGCTGCTACTGCCGAACGAGAGCGACGTCATCCCGTCCGGGGTCGACACCTCGACCCGGATCTCGCGGCGGGTCGAGGTCAGGCTGCCGCTGCTGAGCTCGGCGATGGACACCGTCACCGAGTCGCGGATGGCGATAGCGATGGCCCGCGAGGGCGGCATGGGCATCCTGCACCGCAACATGTCGCCCGACGACCAGGCCCGCCAGGTCGACTACGTGAAGCGCTCCGAAGCCGGCATGGTCGACCAGCCGATCACTATCGGCCCCGACGCCACGATCCGCGAGGCTGACGAGCTGTGCGCCCAGTTCCGGATCTCCGGCATCCCTGTGGTCGACGACAGCCGGCGGCTGCTGGGCATCGTCACCAACCGCGACATGCGCTTCGAGGACAACCCCGAGCGGCTGGTGCGCGACGTGATGACCAAGATGCCGCTGGTCACCGGCTGGCCGGGGATCCACCCCGACGAGGCGCTGCAACTGCTGGCCCAGCACAAGATCGAGAAGCTGCCGCTGGTCGACTCCACCAACCGGCTGCGTGGCCTGATCACGCTGAAGGACTACGTGAAGTCCGACCGCTACCCGCTCGCCTCCAAGGACGCCCAGGGCCGGCTGCGGGTCGGTGCGGCGATCGGCTTCTTCGGCGACGCGTGGGAGCGGGCGATGGGCCTTATCGACGCCGGCGTGGACGTCCTGGTGGTCGACACCGCGCATGGCCACTCCCGCGGCGTGCTGGACATGATCGCCCGGCTGAAGGCCGAGCCGCACGCCCGCGAGGTGGACGTGATCGGCGGCAACGTGGCCACCTACGAGGGAGCAAGGGCGCTGGTCGAGGCCGGGGCCGACGGGGTCAAGGTCGGGGTCGGGCCGGGCTCGATCTGCACCACCCGGGTGGTGGCCGGGGTCGGCGTGCCCCAGGTGACAGCCATCCACGACGCGGCGCAGGCCTGCCGTCCGGCCGGGGTGCCGGTGATCGGCGACGGCGGCCTGCAGTACTCAGGCGACATCGCCAAGGCGCTGGTCGCCGGGGCCGACGCCGTGATGCTCGGGTCGCTGCTGGCAGGGTGCGCCGAAAGCCCGGGCGAACTGGTGTTCATCAACGGCAAGCAGTTCAAGTCCTACCGCGGGATGGGGTCGCTGGGCGCGATGGCCAAGCGGGGGCGCAAGGCGTCCTTCTCCCGGGACCGCTACTTCCAGGGCGACATCGACGCAGACGACAAGCTGGTGCCGGAGGGGATCGAGGGCCAGGTCCCGTTCCGCGGGCCGCTCTCGGCTGTCGCCTACCAGTTGGTTGGCGGGCTGCGGCAGTCGATGTTCTACACCGGCGCGGCCACCATCCCCGACCTGCACCGCACGGGACGCTTCGTCAGGATCACCTCGGCCGGGCTGCGGGAGTCGCACCCGCACGACATCCAGATGACCATCGAAGCCCCCAACTACTCCACCAAGTCCTGAGCACAGAAGCCAGAGGCACCATGATCGACATCGGGCGCTCCAAGCGCGCCGTGCCCGTGTACGGGTTCGACGACATCGCCATCGTCCCCAACCGTCGCACCCGAGGCATCGAGGAGGTCAACCTGACCTGGCGGATCGACGCGCTCACCTTCGAGTTCCCGATCATCGCCGCCCCCGTCGACTCCGTGATGTCGCCGCAGACCGCGATCGCCTTCGGCCGGCTCGGCGGACTGGGTGTCCTCAACCTCGGGGGGCTGTGGACCAGGTACGCCGACCCGCTGCCGCTGCTGGAGGAACTGGCCGGCATCGAGGACCAGGTGGCTGCCACCCGACGCATGCAGGAGGTGTACTCCGAGCCGATCCAGGGCGAGCTGATCACCGAACGGATCGCCGAGATCCGGGCCGCCGGGGTGCCCGTGGCGGGCGCCCTGTCGCCGCAGACCTGCGTCCAGTTCGCGTCCGTGGTCGAGAAGGCGGCGCTGGACTTCTTCGTCATCCGGGGCACCACGGTCTCCGCCGAGCACGTCTCGAAGGTCGACGAGCCGCTCAACCTGAAGAAGTTCATCTACGAGCTCGACGTGCCGGTGATCGTCGGCGGCTGCGCCACCTACCAGTCGGCGCTGCACCTGATGCGCACCGGTGCCGCCGGCGTGCTGGTCGGCTTCGGCGGCGGGGCCACCAAGCGCACCCGCAACGTGCTGGGCGTCGAGGTGCCAATGGCGTCGGCGCTGTCCGACGTCGCCGAGGCCCGGCGCGACTACCTTGACGAGTCCGGCGGCCGCTACGTCCATGTCATCGCCGACGGGGCGCTGGGCCGCTCCGGCGACATCACCAAGGCGATCGCCTGCGGCGCGGACGCGGTGATGGTCGGCACCCCGCTGGCGCGCGCCGATGAGGCCCCGGGCAAGGGCTACCACTGGGGCCCTGAGGCCTGGCACCCCACGCTGCCGCGCGGCGAGCGGGTCAAGTTCGGCGCGATCGGCAGCCTGGAGGAGATCCTGCTCGGCCCGTCCCACACCCCCGACGGCACCATGAACCTGGTCGGTGCGCTGCGCCGCGCGATGGCGACCACCGGCTACACCGAGGTCAAGGAGTTCCAGCGCGTGGAGATCGTCGTCCACCAGTAGCCCGGACGGATCCCGGCACCCGGGGACGGCCCCGGCACACCCCGGGACGGTCTTCTGAGCTGGCGAACCGTGCCCGCGTTCCGGGTGGACCGGCGGGTCAGGACTCCAGCGGCCCAAGCCAGTAGGTGGCGACGGTGTTGTGCGCCGATTCGGCGTCCGAGGGGTGGAAGATCCCGGCCAGGACGTCGCGGTAGAGCCGCGAGAGCTCACTGCGGTTGAAGTACGAACTCCCGCCCGCCGACCGGATCGCCTGGTCGACGACGTACCGGGCCACCTCCGTGGAGCGCACCTTGACCCCGGCCAGCAGCGAGAACCAGCGGCGTCCATGGTCGGCCAGGGAGTCGACGTCGCCGGCCAGGGAGTCCAGCTGGGGGCCGATGCCGTCCAGTGCGAGGGCGGCGTCCGCGATCCGCCACCGGATGTCGGGGTCCTGGGAGTACGTCTTGCCGGTGCGCTTGGAGCGCCGGGTGTTGACCGTCTCCACCGCGACCTCGAGGCCCCGCTGGGCGACGCCGTGATACACCGCGGCCAGCAGCAACTCGAAGACGGAGAAGATGCCGAACACTATCGGGTCCGGGTTGGGGCCCGGGTCCACCCGCCGCAGCACGTCGGCCGCCGGGACGTGGACCCCGTCCAGCACCGTGGTGCGGCTCTGGGTCGCCCGCATCCCGACGGTGTCCCAGTCGTCCTTGGTGATGACGCTGTCGCCGGCCGCGGAGCGGTGGATGAGGGCGTAGACGATCTTGGGCGCGTCCGGGCTGGTGGTATCCAGGCCGTGCAGGCCGAGAGAGGTCCAGGCGGGCGCCAGCGAGGTGAAGATCTTGGTGCCGGTGAAGGTGTAGCCGCCCTCCCCGTCCGGCACCGCCTCGGTGTCGGACCCGAACAGGACGAGATCATTGCCGGCCTCGCTGATCCCGAACGCATAGAGCTCGCCGGCGGCGGCCCCGTGCTGGATCGCGGCCAGGTCGTCGAAGCCCCGGTCGCGCATCACCTTGGCGACCCCCGTCCACACCAGGTGCATGTT
>JAEZGC010000339.1 GCA_023437345.1 Actinomycetes bacterium | reverse complement strand
CACGCCATCCACGCCGATTCCCGGCGCTGGGTCGAGCAGGGCTGGGTCGACTACATAGCGCCGCAGCTGTACTGGCAGATCGGCTTCGACCGGGCCGACTACGCAGCCCTGCTGCCGTGGTGGGTCGCGCTCACCCGCGACACCGACGTCCACCTGTACGTCGGGCAGGCCGACTACCGGGTGGGCCAGGGCGGCGCATGGGACGACCCCGGCGAGCTGTCGCGGCACCTCGCGCTGGGACGCGAGCTCGGGGTGCAGGGCAACCTCCACTTCCGGGCCGGCAGCGTCAGCGACGATGCGCTCGGAGCCCAGACCCGGTACCGCGACGAGTTCTACTCCCGCCCCGCGCTGGTACCGGTGATGGAACAGCTGCCGGCCGACCCGCCCGCGGCCCCCCAGGGCCTGGCCGTCGCGCAGTCCGGCACTGACGTGACGCTGACCTGGTCGCCGACCGACGGGGCCGCCCGGTACGCGGTCTACCGGGCGGGCGCCGAGGTGGCCGATCTGGTGGCGGTCACGGGTGGCACCTCCTTCACCGGCGCCGCCGGCAGCTACTGCGTCGCGGGCCTTGATCGCGCCTGGAACGAGGGACCGGTCAGCGCACCGGTCACCGGCTAGGCGTCGTCCGACGAACCGGGCGGGATGGAATCGGCCTTGGTGGCTCCCCGCCGGCCGAGCGGGAGCTCGGGCCCGGTGGTGGAGTCCTTGGCTGTCTGGGCTTCAGCTTCGGCATTGATCTCGGCGCCGAGCAGGATCGCGTAGCTGGTGATCCACAGCCACAGCAGCATCACGACCACCCCGGCGAGCGCGCCATAGGTCTGGGCGTAGCTGCCGAACATCGTGACGTACAGCGAGAACCCGACGCTGGCCAGCAACCACAAGACGGTGGCCACCGCGGCGCCCACCGACACCCAGCGGAACTTCGGCGGCTCCCGGTCGGGCGCCACCCGGTACAGCACCGCCAGCGCCACCGAGACCAGCAGCGCCACCACCACCCAGCGCGCGGCCTCGATCAGCCAGCGCCAGCCGCCCTCGTCGATCCCGAGGACGCCGAGCACTATCGGCACGCCGGCGACCAGCGCGAACACCAGCAGCATGAACACGACTGCGCCGACGGTCAGCCCCAGCGCGATCAGCTTCTCCTTGATGAAGCCGCGCCGGCGCTCCTCGTCGTAGGCGGTGTTGATGGCGGTGACAAGGTTGCCGACCCCGCCGGACGCGCTCCACAGCGCGAGCAGCACGCTCAGCACCAGGCCCCAGCCGAGACCCTCGGCGGGCGCCGACGTGAGCGCACGCAGCTGGGTCTCCAGCAGCTCCCGCGCCTCCGGCGGCAGCGCGGAGGTGAGCGCACCCAGCTGCTCGGAGATGCTGGCCGGCTCCGCCACCAGCCCGTAGATCAGGGTGAGGGCGATCAGCGCGGGGAACAGCGCGAGGAACCCGAAGAAGGCAACCCCGGCGGCAAGCAGCGGGACCTGGTCGGCGGACGCCTCCTTCCAGCCGCGCACCGCTATCTGCCACCAGCCCTTCGGCGGTATCTCGGCGGGGCTGTCGGCGCGGCCGCCCGGCACGTCCGCGCCCACCGGTTGCGGAGTGGTTGAGTTCGACATGCCGTGCGCTTACCCACCCCGCGCCGGTGCCAACACCCGCGCCACGTGGGAGGACGCCCCCGCCGAGGGGTACGTGGCAGATTGCTGTGCGGAAGCCACGGGGGTGACCGGCAGCGAGCGGGAGGGACAGTGACACGACTCCGCCGGGTGTCGCCGGCCGCGCCGGGCTGGACGCGGCGGCGCAGCGGCCGCGGCTTCCGCTACCTGGACGAGGCGGGCCGTCCGCTGCCCGCCGAGGACGTGGAGCGGGTGAAGGCGCTCGTCATCCCGCCGGCCTGGCGGGAGGTGTGGATCTGCCCGCACCCGCGCGGCCACCTGCAGGCCACCGGAGTCGACGCCGCGGGACGCCGCCAGTACCTCTACCACCCGGTGTGGCGGCAGCGCCGCGACGAGCTGAAGTTCCAGCGGGTGGCGACGGCCGCCCGGCGGCTGCCGACGGCGCGGCGCCGGATCGCTGCCGACCTCGTCCTGCCCGACCTGCCGCTGCAGCGGGCCGCCGCGACCGCCGTCCGGCTGCTCGACCTCGGTGCGTTCCGGATCGGCAACGACTACTACGCCGACGCGAACGGCTCCTTCGGGTTGTCGACGCTGGAGCGCCACCACCTCAGCCGGTCGGGCGACCAGCTGACCTTCAGCTTCCCCGGCAAGTCCGGGATTGAGCACACCGTCACCATCGAGGACCCGCTGTCGGTCGCGGCGATCGAGGCGATGCGGACCCGCCGCGGCAGCGCCCGGCTGTTCTCCTACCGCGGGCCGGCCGGCTGGGCGGACCTCGGTTCGGCCCACGTCAACAGCTATCTGGCGGAGCTGTTCGGCGGGGACTTCACCGCCAAGGACTTCCGCACCTGGCACGCCACGGTGCTGGCTGCCCGGTCGCTGGCGATCACCGGCCCGGCGCCGACCCCGACGGCGCGCAAGCGGGCGGTGCGGGCGGCAGTGGTGGAGGTCGCCGGGTACCTGGGGAACACGCCGACGATCGCCCGGGCGTCCTACGTCGACCCGCGGGTGATCGACAGGTACGAGGGAGGCACCACGATCCGCGACACGCTGGGCCGGACCGGCCCGGAACGGGCGTCCCAGACCGCCCTGGAGCGGGCCGTGCTCGCGCTGCTCTCCGAGGCGGAGTGAGGCTCAGCCCAGTTCGCTGAGGATGGTGGGCAGCTCGTCGAGCACCTCACCGGCGAGGAAGCCGAGCGGGCCGACCCGGGCGGCCAGCCGGTCGCCGGCTGAGGCGTGCAGGAACTTCGCCCAGCACGCGGCCTGGGCGGGCTCGGCGCCACGGGCAAGGAAGCCGCCCAGCGTGCCGGCCACCACGTCGCCGCTGCCCGAGGTCGCCAGGCCGCTGTTGCCGGCGCTGACCCGCCAGCGGTCTCCGGCCGGCGTGACCACCAGGTCGCCGCAGGCGACCACCGCACCGAAGCGCCGGGCGATCTCGGCGATGTCGTCGTCGGGGTCGTCGGCGAGTTCGCGGCCGAGCAGGCGCGCCGCCTCCTGGTCGTTGGGGGTGAGCACCGTCCGCTCGCCCATCCCCGCCGGCAGGCCGCCGAGTTCGGGCAGCGCACCCAGCGCGAAGGCGTCCACCACCAGCCGCGTGTCGTCACCGAGCAGGTTGAGGACCGCGTCGACCACCTGGCTGACAAGGTCGGGGCTGTCCAGGCCGGGGCCGAGCACCACGGCCTCGGCCCACACTATCCAGTCGGCCAGGCCGGCCATCC
>JAEZGC010000307.1 GCA_023437345.1 Actinomycetes bacterium | reverse complement strand
GGCTCGCCCCGGGCGGCGGCCGAAATCGCCTGCAGCGCCGGGCGCGAGGAGCCGCCGGGCGCGGTTTCGACCGGCTCGCCGGCCCGTCCCGCGGCCAGCTGAAGGATCGCCTCGATCACTGACAGTCGCGCCAGCGCGCCGGGCAGGGTGGCCCCGGTTTCCCGCCGCCGGCGCAGCTGGGCCAGTTCCAGCCCGGCGGAGGGGGCCTGCCCGAGCATCGCCCTGGCGAGCGCGCGGGCCGCCCCGAGCACGTCCCAGTGCTCAAGGGTCGGTTCGTGGGGTGACAGCAGCGCGAGTTCGGCGAGCGCGGCGTCCGGGTCACCGTCGTCGAGGTGGACCCACGCCTGGGCGAAGGTCCGCAGCGCGCCCGAGTAGCCGCGGCGCCACGGCTCGGGCCACGCCTCGGGCCGCACCAGGGCCAATGCCGCCCGGGCTGCCGCCAGCCGACCCTCCAGCACGGCGACCAGTGCGGCGCCGCTGGCGGCCAGGTTGCCGAAGTGGCCCCACCCCTGTTCGGCGGCGAACCCCGCCAGGTCATCGAAGGCGGCCGCCGCGCCCGCCAGGTCGCCGGCCGAGAGCAGGCTGGTCGCAGCCTGGCCCACGGCCACCGCCAGCGCCTGACCGTGGGCAGGGTCCACCGGTTCGGACCGCACCACCGGCAGCGCCCGCAGCGTCCACCTCGCCGACTCGATCATCCGGCGGCGCCGGCCCAGCAACCGATAGGCGGCAGTCTGCAGGCCGTGCAGCACCACCCGGTCGGCGGCTGACGCGCGCGGGGTCCGGTGCCGCGCCGCCTCGGCGGCCGCCGCGAAGTACTCGGCAGCGCGGCCCTGCCGCGCCGGGTGTGCGTTCAGGTACAGCGCGTAGGTGAGGGCGAGCAGCGGGCGTTCGGCGAAGCCTGCCCCGGGCAGGGCCTCCAGCAGTTCGGCCAGGTGGGCGTGGTCGTCCCGGGCCAACGGGTAGGCCCACATCATGGCCCGGTCGGCCAGGTCGAGGTCGCCGGCCCGGAGCGCATACTCGACGGCCCCGGTGGGGTCGGCCTGTTCGGTCGCCAGCCAGCGAGCGATCAGCGCCAGGGCCTGCGGTACCCGGTCGGGCTGTCGGGTGGCCAGCCGGCCGGCCGCTGCGGTGCGGAAGTGCTCGCTGAGCCGGACCACCGCCCGCCCGGGCGACAGCGCCGACCAGTGGCCGTGACCGTCGCGGACGACAGCGGCGAGCAGCGCAGCACCGTCCGCCCCGGGCGCGAGCACGGTGGCCAGCGATTCGTCGAGGTACGGAGCCAGCGAGGCGACGCCGAGGAAGTCGGGCGGTAGCGACACAGGGGTCGTGGCGTCGCTCGATCCGGTGGCGGCCGCCATGGCAAGGGCCGCCGTTTCCTGCGGTGTGAACCGCAGCACCTCGGGGCCGATCACCGCACCGGGGACGGCTGCCGTCACCGCCGGGTCCTCCAGCCGGGTGCGGACGGGGCCGGCCACCAGGCAGCGCGCCAGCTGCCCGCGTGCCAGCAACTCCACCAGGTCCACGCAGACCTCGTCCCAGAAGCCCTCCGGGCCGCCGAAATCGTCAAGCACCAGCACGACGTCAGCGCCCGCCACCGCCCGTGCGATGGCCGCGGCGGCATGCTCGCCGTCGTCGGCGATGGCTGCGGACTCCCGGTAGAGCCCCGCGTCGTCGACGAGCCCGGCCCGGTGCAGCGCGCCGAGCACCCGGACCCAGAAGCCTGCCCGGGTCGCGATGGTGGGATCGAGGGTCAGCCACGCCGGCCACGGCGGGCCGGCCAGCCCTGACACCCATTGGGCCAGCAGCGTGGTCTTGCCGAGGCCGCCGGCGCCCCGCAGCACGGTGAGCGGGCCGCCCTGATCCAGCAGCGCGAGCAACCGCGGCCGAGCCATCGCGCCCGGCGGCACCCGCGCAATGCCCGCGACCTCGCGCATGACGGCACCTTACCGACAGGGCGAAGTCGGGGGCGAAAAGCCGCCGTCCGGGACGGCGCAGGGTGGCCGGGGGCCGAGCCTTGAAGCGTACCGATCACCCCCGCAGACCCTGCGACAAAGGAGGAACCATGTACCAGTCACTCGGCACCACGCTCGCCGTGGCGCCCGTCGCCACCGCCTCGCTCTACGCCGTCGACGTCACCGACTCGCGGTCGCTGATGATCGGCTTCACGGTGGTGGCGGTGTGGACCCTCGTCGTCGCCCTGCTGTCGGTCTGGTCCGCCGGCCGGATCACCCACTGGCGCGTGCGACGCGCCCTCGTCCGGAAGGAGGAGTCGTGATGACCCGCCTCACCCTCACCGCCGTCCTGCCGGCTCACAACGAGCAGGACGTGCTGCCCGCCGCCATCGCGGCGTTGCGGGCCCAGACCGTCGCCCCGGACCGCATCCTCGTGGTCTCCGACAACAGCACCGACAACACGGTCGCCGTGGCCCGCGCCCTTGGGGTCGACGTGATGGTGACTGCCGGGAACCGCCACCGCAAGGCGGGCGCGCTGAACCAGGCCCTGCCCACCGTCACCACCGACATCGCCCTGGTGATGGACGCCGACACCACCATCGTGGCGACCTTCATCGCCGACGCGCTCGACATCCTTGCCGAGCGTGCGGAGGTGGGCGCTGTCGGCGGCGTGTTCCAGGGCGCGCAGGTCCCCGGGCTGCTGCACCGCTTCCAGCGCAACGAGTTCGAGCGCTACGGGGTCAAGGTGGCGGTCACCGGGCGGCTGGAGGTCCTCACCGGCACCGCCTCGTGCATCCGCGTCTCGGCGCTGCAAGCAGTTGCCGCGGCGCGGGGCGTCACGCTGCCTGGTCGGCCCGGCGACTGCTACGACCGCGACGCCATCACCGAGGACAGCGAGTTGACGCTGGCGCTGCGCACCCTGGGCTATCTGCTGGTGTCCCCCCGCTCGATGGCCTGCACCACCGAGACGATGCCGACGTGGGGCGACCTGCACCGGCAGCGGGTGCGCTGGTACAAGGGGATGCTGGACAACCTGCGCGGCTACGGGCTGACCAGCACCACCGCCCGCTACGTCGGGCAGCAGGCGATGCTGCTCACCGGGACGCTGGTGCTGTGGCTACTGTTCGCCCTGACCGCGGTCGCTATCGCCCTCGGCAGCTTCGTGGTGATCCCGTTCTGGGTGGCGGTGATGGGGGTCTTCGTGGTGGAGCGGCTGCTCGCCGTGTGGGACCAGGGCTGGCGCTCCCGGCTGCTCACCGTGCTGATCCTGCCGGACCTGGTCTACGACGTCGGCCTGCAGATCGCCTACCTGAGGGCGTTCGGCCTGTTCCTGGCTCGGCAGGACTTCGGCTGGAACCACGTCGCCCCGGCCGGGGCGCACGAGGTCCGCGTCGCCAAGCCCGTGGAGCTGGCCGCCTGAGCCGGGGCGTCACCGCGTCCGGCGGCCCGACAGCAGCCGCACCGAGGCGACCACGACGAACCCGAGGGCGCCGACCAGCATCAGCCCGACGGCACCCGCGAGGTCGGGGACTGCGACCATCCACACCGGGTCGAGCAGCGCCTGCCCGGTCCGTTCCGGGATCACGACGACAGCGAACCCGACCGCCACGACGGCCAGCCCCCCGCCGACCAGCAGCGCAGGCCACTGCCGGCGACGCCGACCCCGGCCGGCGAACGCGAGCCAGACCACCGTGGCGAACTGGAGCACCGGGAGCGCCACCATCAGCACCGGGGCGGCGCTGACCAGCGGGTCGGATCGAGGCTGGTTGCCGACCGTGCCGAGGGCGGCGTGGTGCACCTGGTAGAGGAACGTCGCCCAGTCGTCGCGGTCGGTCCCGGGGCCGGTGTTGGTGAGCGCCACCACCGCCAGGCCGTAGTCCGGCGAGAACGACAGGTAGCTCTGCGACCGCTGGGTGTCGCCCTCGTGCTCCCACAGCCGTAGTCGGTCGGGGGCCTCCCAGCCTTCGTCCCGGTCGGTCAGCTCCCAGAAAGGACGCACCACCCAGCCGGAGGCGTAGCCCGCGTACTCGTCGATCGCGCCCAGCGGCTGCCGGCTCGCCGCCAGCACCCCTGGGGGCAGACCGGTAGCGCCTCCCAACTGCGCCCGCAGGACCGTGGCCAGGTCACGCGCCGAGGACGCGACATACGCGCTGGGGGCGCCTACCTGCCCCGGCGAGGGGGTAGCGGTTGGCAGGTTCCACACCCCGAGCCAGGGATAGTACTGCTCCGCCTCCCCTGCGGTCCGGGCCGGGTCGGCCGAGGTGGCGGTGAGGCCCAGCGGACCCGTCACCAGGTCGCGCAGCGCCTGCGGGTAGGGGTCGCCGGTCACCTGCTCGATGATGGCGCCCAGCAGGGAGTAGTTGGCATTGGAGTACTCGTACACCTCGCCGGCCGGGTGGGCCAGCGGGACAGCGGCCAGCCGGTGCGCCTCGGCGGCAAGGGTGACGGCGGCCGGGAACGGCCCGAAGAAGTCCAGCCCGGCGCGGGTGGGCAGGCCGCTGCGGTGGCCGAGCAGGTCGGCGACCGTGGTCTGTGCCCACCCCGGCGACGTGCCGAACTCCGGCAACACGCTGGGCACCGGGGTGTCGAGGGCGAGCCGGCCTGCTGCGATCAGCTGCTGGATCGCCAGCCCGGTGAACTGCTTGGAGGTGGAGCCGAGCCGGAACCGGGTGTCGAGCGTCACCGGGACCCCCGGGGCCGCCTCCCCGTAGGCAGCCTCGAACAGCACGTCGCCCCGCGCGAGCACCACGAGGGCGAGGCCGGGCAGGCGAAGGTCGGCGAACCGCGTCCTGACCAACTGCTCGAGTTCGGCCGGGGTCGCCCAGCGAGGCTCGGGGACGGGCGCCGCAGCGGCCGGTGCGGCCAACGCCGCCAGGGCCAGGAACGCACCCACAGCAGCGGCGACCAGCAGCCGTCTCGCCGCGGATGGGGTGATCCTGAGCAGCACCATGACCGCCTCCCGCAGGCATAGTGCCACCGCTGCGTCCCGCCGCCCAGTCGGAGGCTTGCCACCCGGCTGTGCCGGGCCGGTCGTCCGCGCCGGCTGCCTCGTCGGGCCAGGGCCGCAGCCCGGTCTGCGATGGGTGGCCCACCGCGCATGGCTGAACGGCGTTCGGGTAATAGGTTGGTGCCAAGCAGGGGGGTCGGAGGGGTTCATGAAGCCACTGGTCAGTGTCATCATCCCGGCGTTGAACGTCGAGCCGTACCTGGCGCGCTGCCTCGACTCGCTGCTCGCCCAGACGTACCGGCCGCTGGAGATCATCGTCGTCGACGACGGCTCGACAGACGGCACCGCCGACGTGATGCGGCGCTACGAGGAGCAGCACCCCGAGGTGCACACCATCAGCCAGCGGCACCGCGGCCTGGGTCCCGCCCGCAACGCCGCACTGAGCATCGCGCACGGCCGCTACGTGTCCATGATCGACGCCGACGACTGGGTGGAGCCCGACTTCGTCGCCGACATGGTCGAGCTGGCGACCACCACCGGAGCTGACGTCGTGGTGGCCAACTTCCGGTTCGACGCGCTCGGTCTCAGTGTGAAGTTCCCGTTCCTGCCGAGCCCCCGCACGATGACCGGCGCGGAGGCGGCCAAGCTGTCGATCCACCTGACCCGCTTCCCCGCCTTCGCGTGGAACAAGTTCTACAGCCGCGACCTCTTCCAGGCCGACGACCCCCCCTTCCCGAGCATCTACTACGAGGACCTCGCCACCACCCCACGTGTGCTGATGCGGGCCTCGAAGGTGGCGCTGACCAGCAAGGCGTACTACCACTACTGCCTGCGCGGCGACAGCATCACCGGCAACTTCGGGGCGAAGAACGTCTTCTCGTTCGCCGCCGCCATCGACATCCTCCGCCTCGACCTCCACCACGACGGACGCTGGGAGTCCTGGCAGCGCAGCTACCGCCGCCTGCTGCGCGAGGCCAGGGTGATGATGGCGATCCAGATCCTCTTCCAGCGCAACTCGATCCCGCTGCGCGCCCGGGGAACCGTGCTGGCCCGCTTCAACCGGCGGCTGCGGCAACTGGCCGAACTGCCCGCCAGCGGCCGCCGGCTGTGGCCGGTCAGGTTGCCCAACCCGGAGACCCGCACCTCGCTGGCCCGCCGGGTGGTGACCGGCACGCTCACCGTCAAGCGGCCTGACCCCGTCCGATGAAGCGGGTGGCCGGGAGCGGAAGGCGCTTGCCGTACACTGGGGGTGCCTCGCGTCCTCGCGCGGTCGGACTGGCAGCCGGCTCGGGCAGCGGTCGCCAGCATCCTGGCGGGACGGAGAACTCATGCAACGCCTGAAGCCCGACTTCGTGCTGTCCGGCAGGTACCGGCTTATCGAGCACGTCGCCTCGGGCGGGATGGGCCAGGTGTGGGCGGCGCTGGACGCCACCCTCGCCCGGCGGGTCGCGGTCAAGATCATGCACCCCCACACCCGCGACGAGTTCCAGCTCGTGGAACGGTTTCGCGACGAGGCCCGGTTCGCCGCCCAGCTCACCCATCCCAACACGGTGACGATCCACGACTTCGGCGAACACGACGGCCTCGCCTTCCTTGTGATGGAGCTCATCGACGGCCCCACCCTTTCCCAGGTGCTCGCCGATGACGGCGCGCTGCCTGCCGATTCGGTGCGCGAGATCCTCCGGCAACTGGCGGCAGCCCTCGAGGTCGCGCACCGGGCGGGGATCATCCATCGCGACATCAAGCCGGGCAATGTGCTGATGGCACCGGGGTCGATCCCGATGCTGACCGACTTCGGGATCGCCAGGTCGGTGGACGGCGGCTCGCTCACCTCGACAGGGCAACTGCTGGGCACCGCCTACTACCTCAGCCCCGAGCAGGCGATGGGCGGGCCGATCGGCCCGCCTACCGACATCTACTCCCTCGGCCTGCTGGCGCACGAGATGCTCACCGGCACCAAGCCCTTCGACAGGGGAAGCCCGATAGCGACGGCGCTGGCGCAGGTCCAGGAGCCGCCGCCCGCCCTGCCGCTCGCGGTCCCGGTGGACCTGGTCGAGATCGTGATGGCGTGCCTGGCCAAGGAGCCGGCCGAGCGCCCTACCGCTTCCGACCTGGTGCGACTGCTCGACCCGGGGACCGACGCCGCCCAGGGCCTGTCCGGGATCGAACCGCCGGAGGCGCTCGCCGGCATGCCGCGGCGCGCGATCCGCGACCTGGCGTAGCCGGCCTCAGTCGTCGCTGATCTCGATGTCGAACCGCTTCGCGGCGGTCCGGATCCTGCCCTTGATCCGCTCGACCTCCTCCTTCGAGGAGTACTTGGCCGCGTTGGCGTCCTTGTTGATGTAGGACCACGCCGCCCTGACGTGCTCCTCGGTGTCGATCGGGTACTTGTTGTTGACGGGGTCTGCGAACTCCACGTCGCCGTACTTCCGCTCCCCCTCGTCGGGGTTGGTGTCCTCGCGTCGCTTGATTCTCGCCATGGTCAACCGTACGTCGGGCGTTGCGGGTGCCCAACCCCGGGCTAGCGTGGGGCAATGAGCTTCCCGCCCGGTCAGGAGCCGGCCCCGATCCGACCGGGCCGGGCCACCCGGATGCCCGAGCTCGGCCGCAGGGGCGGCGGCTGGGTGGCGCTCCAGGCGGCGCTGTTCGTGGCGGCCGGCCTTGCCGGCCTGCTCGGCGGTGGCTGGCCGGTGGTGGCGCGGCCGTGGCTGTGGCTGGCCGGCGGACTGGTGGCTGTCGGCGGCGTCGGGCTCGCGCTGGTGGGAGGGGCCGGCCTGGGCAGCCAGCTCACGCCCTTCCCCCGTCCGGTGGCGTCCGGCGCGATTCGTCAGGACGGGGTCTACGGCCTGGTCCGGCACCCGATCTATGGCGGCGTGCTGCTCGTCCTGCTCGGCTGGGCGCTGGCCTCGTCCCCGCTGGCGCTGGCGCCGTTCGCGGTGGGCGTTGGGTTCTTCGAGGCGAAGCGGCGCCGGGAGGAGGCGTGGCTGCTGGAGCAGCATCCCGGCTACGCCGACTACCGCGCCCGGGTGCCGCGGCGGTTCCTGCCCTACCTGTGGTGAAGTCGGCGCCGGCCCCGCGAGTCGTCACGCCCCTTGTCGACTAGCCTGCGGGGGTGAGCCTCGAGGAACCGGTCGACCGGGCAGTCCGACCCGTGCTGCGGGTGGGGCACGTTCCGGGGGTGACCCTCACCAAGTGGCGTCGGGTGTGGGCCGAGCGCCTGCCCGACGTCCCGCTCGAGGTCGTCGAGGTGACCCAGGCCGATCAGCGCGCCGCGCTGTCAGATGACAGGGTGACGCTGTGCTTCGTCAGGCTGCCTGTCGAGTCCGACGGGCTTCACCTGATCCGGCTCTACGACGAGGTCCCGGTCGTCGTCGCACCCAAGGACCACCCGGTCGCCGCGTTCGACGAACTGCGACTGGCCGACCTGGCCGGCGAGCCGCTGGTGGCGGACGGGCCGGACGCCTTCGACAAGGTGGCTTGGGGCGCGGGCGTGCTGCTCGTGCCGCAGTCCGTGGCCCGTTCCGGCAGTCGACGCGACCTGGTGATCCGGCCGATCACCGATGTGGAGCCGACCACGGTCGCGCTGGCCTGGCTCGCCGGACCTGCGGGGATCGACCCGCAGCGGGACTCCCTGATCGAGGAGTTCGTCGGGATCGTCAGGGGCCGCACCGCCAGGAGTTCGCGGACCACTGCCGACCGTGCGGCCCGGCGCCCGCCGGCCGAACCGGACCGCCGGCGCACGCCGCCTCGCGACGCACCGGGGCGTCGCCGCCGGCCCGGCCGACGACGCTGAAACCTGCCGCGCCTCAAACCTGATCTGAGGGGGCGGTCCCGGACAGCGCCCGGGCCAGCAACTCGACACCGAAGTCGAAGGCGTCATCAACGTCGCCGGCCAGCTGGAAGCCGCCGGTCAGCTCCATCCTCAGGAACCCCGACGCCCAGGCCGTGACGGTTCGGGCGGCCGGCAGGGCGTGGTCGGGCCCGACCAACCGCTCGCACACCCGCAGCACGGGTGCGGCGGCGGCCGCCACAAGTTCGGGGTCGGGCGTGACGCCGTCCGGCAGGGGCTGGAAGACCAGGCTGTAGCCGTACGGGTTCCGCCGGGCGAACTCCCGCAGCGCGCGGGCGAGAGCGACCAGGTCCGCGGCGGGGTCACTGCTGCCGGCAGCGGCGTCCAGGTCGGCGCCCAGGCCGGCCAGGACGTCCTCGACCACCAACCGCACCAGGTCGGACCGGCTGCGCACCCGCTTGTACAGCGACGGCGCCCTGACCCCCACCCGGACGGCGACCTCCGCCATGGTGAGGCCATCGAGTCCGGCCTCGGCCAGGACGGCGCGGCCGGCGGCGACGATCTCGGGCACGGAGGTGCGGGGCGGAGTGGGCATGGCGTCTCCTCAGCTATTGACTATAGCCATCATAGCTACATACTCTAGCTTTCGTTGGAGATTGCTAGGAGAACCATGCACACGTCATTCACCTGCACCGCTGAGCGTCCCGCCCGTCCGACCGGAGCGGTGCGATGAGGCTCGCACCCGGCCTGCACCGGATCGGCAACGACCTGGTCGCCTGTTACCTGGTCGTCGACGACACCGGGGTCACCGTCATCGACGCCGGTGTCGCCGGACAGTGGCGCGACCTGGTCGACGAACTCGCCTCGATCGGACGGCGCCCCGACGACATCAGGGCCGTCCTGCTGACCCACGGCGACACCGACCACCTCGGCTTCGCCGAGCGGCTGCGACGCGATCACGGCGTCCCGGTGTGGATCCACCACGCCGACGCCGCCCGCGCCCGCGGCCAGGCCAAGCCGCCGGCCAACGGCTGGGGGCAGGTCAGGATCGGCGCGCTGCTGGGCTTCCTGTGGTACACCGCGCGCAAGGGCGGGCTGCGGACGACCCATCTCACCGAGGTGCACACCCTCTCCGGCGGCGAGGTGCTCGACCTGCCCGGCAGCCCTCGGGTGCTGGCGCTGCCCGGCCACTCCCCCGGCAGCGTCGCCTACCATGTGCCCGCCGTCGGCGCGGTGTTCGTCGGCGACGCGCTCACCACCCGCCACGTCCTCACCGGTGCCGCGGGCCCCGGGCCCGCGCCCTTCACCGACGACCCCGCCCAGGCCCGCGCCAAGCTGGCCGAGCATGCCGGCATCGAGGCGGACTGGGTGCTGCCCGGCCACGGGACGCCGTGGCGCGGTGGCGTCCCGGCGCTGTTGCAGCAACTGGAGGCCGGCGTCCAGCCCGGGTGACGCCGCTGGCGCACTGGCCGAACCGGCCCCTTCCCGGGCGGTCCCGGCTAGGTTGGTGGCATACCGCCGAAGGGAGCAGCGATGCCCGTGCGCCATCAGGTCGACCTGCCGGACGGACCCGCGTCCTATCTTGAGTGGCTGCCTCAGGCCGACCCGCGCGGCACAGTGGTCCTGCTGCACGGCGGCGGGCTGGACAGCGCCGAGCTGTCCTGGGGTGACTTCGGGGGCCGGCTGGCCGATGGCGGCTACCGGGTACTCGCCCCGGACGCCCCGGGTTACGGCAACACCCCGCTGCCGGCGTGGCCGTCCACCCAGGAGAAGCTGGTCCGGGTCGCCGGCGCCTTCGTCGACGCCCTCGACCTGGACGGGTTCGTGCTGGGCGGGATCAGCATGGGCGGCGGGATGACCCTGGGCTACGCGCTCGAGCACCCCGGACGGGTGCGCGCCATCATCCCGGTCTGCACCGCGGGAATCATGGACCGCCAGCGGGACGGGTGGGTCTCGGGCGCCTTCCACCTGACAAGCTGGCTGAGTCTGCACAGCGGGTTGCTGGACGCCGGCTTCCGAATGGTCGCCGCGAGTCGCCCGATGCTGCGGTGGTCGCTGGCGCAGATCATCAGCAACCCTGCCCGGCTCACCCCGGCACTGCTGGACGCGGCGATGGCCGAAGCGGCCCGGCCGAGCGGCTCACAGGCGTTCGGGCAGTGGCAACGCGACCAGATCCTGCGCGACCGGATCCGGACCAACTACCTCCCCCGGGTCGGCGAGCTCACCATGCCCGCCCTGGTCGTCCACGCCGAGCGGGACGTCGGGGTGCCGGTGCAGCGGGCCCGCGAGCTCGCCGCGGCACTGCCGCACTGCCGGCTCGTCGTGGTGCCGGACGCCGGCCACTGGGTGGTCAGGGACGCCCCCGACGAGGTCGCCACCGAGGTGCTCGACTTCCTGGCGTCGCTGGAGCCGGCAGGTCCGCAGGCGTCCTAGTCGATCGTCCGCAGCCGGATCCGCTGGCCGTTGGACGCCTTCTCCACCTCGACCAGGCGGGAGCGCGACTTCACGAAGTCTGTGAACGAGCTGTACCCGAGCGACTTCTCGTGGAAGCCCGGATCCATCCGCTTGATCTGCTGCTTCACCGCCGAGGTGTGCAGCCACTCATCGCGTCCGGCCTTGTCGTGGCCCAGTTCCAGGGCCCGGCGCAGCAGCGTGGTGGCGGCTCGCGGGGAGAGCTTGGCGGCCTGCTCCCCACCGTTGACTGCCGGATCGTCGGACGGCTCAGCGGTCGCAGCCGCCGGCTGCGGGGCGGGGGCCGCGGAAGCGTCCTTGGCCTTGCCAGACTTGCGGGCTGGGGACTTGCGCGGCGCTGCGGCCGGGGTCGCGGGTTCGGCCGCCGGCTCGGCGACGTCCTCGGCGTCGTCTGCCCCGACCCCCGGCAGGTCGTCGTACATGCTGAACTCGTTGCACGCCGCGGGCAGCGCCTTGCTGGTGGCCCCGGCGACCCCGACCGCCACTATCGAGCGGCCCAGCCGCTTCACCCGCTGGGCCAGCGCGACGTAGTCGGAGTCGCCGGCCGCGAGCACGACGTGGGTCACCCCGTCCAGCCGGAACAGGTCCTCCACCACGTCGACGGCCAGCCGGATGTCGGCCCCGTTCTTGGTCGCCGACAGCGGGAACATCTGGGTCAGGTCGACGGCCCGGTCGACCAGCTGGCGCCGGTAGGCGGCGTTCACCGGCTGGGACCAGTCGGCGTAGGCGGTGCTGGAGACGATCTGGCCGAACGAGGACGCGTAGTCGAGCACCGCGCCGATGTCGACGGTCGCGGCCCGGATCCTGGCGGCGACCTCGGGATCGGCGGCGGGGTCGGACGGGTCGGTCTGGCGCACCCTGTCGAGCTGGAAGGCGCCCCGGCCGTGCAGCTGGTTGTAGCGCGAGATGACTATGTTGTCGAAGTCGATGTAGACGGCCACCCGGCCGTCGCTGTCGTCCGCCATCGGTGGGCTCCTTCGGTTGGGTGGCGGGAGCCACTCTCCCAGTGTGGTGCCGGCAGGGCGTCGGCGGCCAATCCCGCCCCCCGAAACCGGAACCAGGCGGTGGCCCGAGGGCAATGTTCCCTCGGCAGCCCGTCCGCAACCGGATTCGGGGAGAGGGCCCGGTTCAGACCCCGGACGTGGTGGGCAGTCCGGCGGCGACCCAGGCGTTCATCCCGCCGTCGACACTCTTCACCTCGCGGTAGCCCTGCGCCTTGAGCGCCAGCAGGGCGTACAGCGACCGGGTCCCGGCCGCGCAGATGGTGACCAGCGGCGCGTCCAGGTCGGACGGCAACCCGTCGGTGCGCCCGCCGGACAGCTCGGGCAGCGGCAGGTAGGTGATCCCTGGGATGCGGACCCGTGCCACCTCGTCGGGGTTGCGGACGTCGACGACCGTCACCCCGGCGTCCAACAGCTCGCGGGCGCGCGCCACGTCGATCACGTCAGGGCCGCTGCGGGCCATCGCGAAGGCCGCCTCCAGGTGCTCGGCGAACGGGTTGGCCGGTGCGGGAGCCGGGCCGGGTTCGGCAGGGAACAGGTCGGACAGAGGGCGCCGGAACGAGGACAGGAACTTGAACGCGCTGTCGGGGAAGACCACCACGGCGACGACGCCCGGCTCGTCGGGCACCGCCCGCAGCGCCCCGGCCAGCGCGAGCCCGCAGCTGGGCCCGGCGACCAGGCTCTCGATCTGGTGCAGGTCGCGGCACAGCGCGTAGGCCTCGTCGTCGCCGATCTCGATCACCGCGTCATAGGCGTCGGGGGTGAAGAAGTCGGTCAGCGCGAGCGCGCGGCGGCTGCGGACACCGGGAATGTCATGGTCGTCGGTGGGGTGGACGCCGATTACCTTGATTGCGGGGTTCTGCTCCTTGAGGAACCGGCCGGCGCCGG
>JAEZGC010000256.1 GCA_023437345.1 Actinomycetes bacterium | reverse complement strand
CCCCCCCCCCCACCGAAGGTCTGGCGTCAGCCGAGCAGCGGGTTGATGCGCTGTTCGGCGGAGGCGAGTGCCTCCTCGACGGTCTTGCGGCCGGCGGCGGCCTCGGTGAGTTCCTCGCCCATGATGTCCTGCATCTGGGTCTGGTTCTCCCCGATCACCGGGGGCAGCGCGACCCCCGCGAGCGAGTCGAACACGGCCTGGCGGTTGGCCGGGTCACCCTTCTCCAGGTACGGCGCGAGCAGCGCCTGGTCGGCGACCGGCGGCAGTTCCCAACCGGCGTTGAGCCGGGTGTCGACCATCGTGGTGGACGTGGTGAGGTACTGCGCCCACTTCTGCGCCGCCTCGATGTTCTTGCTGCCGGCAGAGACAGCGACGGCGTTGGAGAACATCGCCGACGCCTGCTTGGCGTCACCGGGCTCGACAGCGATGTCCCAGGCGAAGTCGGCGTCGGCCAGCGCACCGAACATCCAGATCCCGGTGGTCCACATCCCCAGCTTGCCGTCGCTGAACAGCTTGGTGTCGAAGTCGGGGGTGCCGGCGCCCTGCTCCGGGGTCGGCATCGTGGTGCCCGACTTGCCGACCAGCCAGTTGGCGGCCTTGATGCCCTCGGGGGTGTTGAAGGCGACGGACTTCCCGTCCTCGGCCAGGAACGTGCCGCCGGCCTGGGCCAGCGCCTTGTAGTACTCGTAGAAGCTGATCGGCTGGTAGGCGCCGAACACCCCGGCGTCGGCGTCGGTGATCGCCTTGGCGGCAGCCTCCGCGTCCGCCCACGTCCAGTCGTTGGTCGGGTAGCTCACGCCCGCCTTGTCGAACAGGTCCTTGTTGTAGAACAGCACGACTGTGGAGAACGAGCTCGGCAGCGCGTACTGGGTGCCGTCGGTGGCGTAGGCGCCGGCCAGGTTGGCCGGGTACGCGCTGGTGTCGGCGCCCGACAGCGGGGCGAGGACGCCGTTGGCCTGGAAGGCGGCGTAGTTGGCGTACTCGATGTCGAAGACGTCGGACGCGGTCCCGCCGGCCAGGTCGGTCTGCAGGGCGGTGAAGTAGTCCGCGTACGGCATCGTGGTCACGTCGACGGTGATGCCGGGGTTGTCCGCTTCGAAGGCGTCGACGATGGCTGCGAGATTCTCCTCGTTGCCGCCGTTGGAGATGAAGTTGGTGTAGGTGATGGTCACCGGCTCCGCCGGGGCCGAGCTCGCCGGCGAGGCGGTGGTCGGGGCGGGCGCCGGGGCGGCCGGGGTGCAGGCGGCGAGACTGAGACCCAGTGCGAGGGCCAGACCGGCTCGCGCCAGCGTCGTGGTGCGGGACATGGCGGTTTCTTCCTTTCGTGGTCGGGTCACTTCAGACCCGTGTTGGCGACGCCCTGGATGACGTACTTCTGGGCGAACAGGTAGATCGCGAGCATGGGGAGGATCGAGATGACCGAGCCGGCCATCACGACGTCCCAGTCGGTCGTGTACTGGCCCTGCAGCCCGGCCAGGGCCAGCGGCAGGGTCTTCATCTCGGCGGACCGCAGGATGACCAGCGGCCACAGGAACGCGTTCCAGCTGCTCATGAACGCGAACACGGCGAGGGTCGCGACCGCCGGCCCCACCAGCGGGAGGACGATCCTGGCGAAGATCCGGAAGTGCCCGGCGCCGTCGATCCTGGCCGCCTCGTCCAGCTCGCGCGGCACCGTGTTCATCGCCTGGCGGAGCAGGAAGACGCCGAAGGCGCTGGCCATCCCGGGCAGCAGCACGCCCAGGTAGCTGTCGATCAGGCCGAGGTCACGCATCTGGACGAAGAGCGGCACCATCAGCACCTGGAGCGGGATCATCATGGTCGCCAGGTAGGCGGCGAAGACGACGCCACGGCCGGGGAACGGCATCCTGGAGAAGACATACGCCGCCATTGCGCTGGTGACCAGTTGCAGCACGGTCGTGGCCACCGCGAGCAGCAGCGAGTTGCCGATCACCCTGGCGAACGGGGTGCGCTCGAACAGCTCGGCGTAGGCGGACCAGGACGGGTCTTCGGGGATCAGTTGCGGCGTGGCGGTGAGGCCCGCGCCGCTGGAGATCGACGTGGTGAACGTCCACAGGAACGGGAAGAACATCACCAGCGCGCCGAGGCAGACCGCGGCCAGCAGCACTACCGACGCTGGCCTACGCATAGTTCACCCACCGGCGCTGCCCGACCATCTGGACGACGGTGACGGCGAGGACGAGGAGGAATAGCAGCCACGACAGGGCCGAAGCCATCCCGGCCTGGCCGTAGCGGAAGGGGTGGTCGTAGACCTGCTGGACGACGACTGTGGACGCCCCGGCGGGTCCGCCGCCGGTCATCGCGTAGACCTGGTCGAAGACCTGGAAGCCGTTGATCAGCGAGATCACCACCACGAAGAAGGTGGTCGGCGACAGCATCGGCAGCGTGATGTGGCGCAGCCGGGACCACCACCCGGCACCGTCCACGCAGGCGGCCTCGTAGAGGTCGGCGGGGATCGCCTGCAGCCCGGCCAGCAGGATGATCATCACGAAGCCGAGGTCCTTCCAGGCCGAGGCGAGGATGATCGACGGCATCGCCCAGGCGGGGTCGGTCCACCAGCCGGGCCCGTCGATGCCGACCAGGCCCAGCAGGTAGTTGACGACGCCCACCGACGGGTTCAGCAGCCAGCGCCAGATCAGCGCCACGACTATCCAGCTGGTGACCACCGGCAGGAAGTAGACGCCGCGCAGGAAGTTGCGCAACGGGATCGCGGCGTTGAGGGCCAGCGCCAGCGCCAGACCGCCGACGTAGACCAGCGGCAGGTAGCCGGCTATGTAGTACAGCGTGTTCCAGAAGGCGCGCCGGGTCTCCTCGTCCTGGAGCAGGTGCGCGTAGTTGTCCAGCCCCACCCACGTCATGGCCGACAGCAGGTTCCACTGGTGCAGCGAGGTCCACATCGCCTGCACCATCGGCCAGAACGTGAACATCACCAGCGGCACCGCGCTCGGGGCGAGGAAGCCGAGGACGGTGAGCGCGTACCGCAGGCCCGTCCTGCGACGCCGGGTGGACGGCGACGCGGCCGCCTGGCCTGGGCGGGTTCGGCGAGCTGCAGCTGTCGTGGTCACTGGGTTCCCTGGCCACGCCGCACCGCCGACAACCGGGCGCGGACCCGTTCTCCCTGCTCTCCGGCGATCCCCTGGGAGTCGAATGGGGTGGCGAGGACGAGGCTGGCGGCGCCCTGCGCCCAGCGGTCGTCGTGCCAGGCCTCCACTGCCACCGGGATCCCCCGCTTGCGCGGTACCACTCCCCAGCGCAGCGCCGGCTCGAACCCGAACGACCAGTGGCGCCAGGCGCCCACGCCCTCACCGCTGACTATCACGACCTCGGGGTCGAGACTGTTCACCAGCCCTGCGATGGCACGGCCGAGCAGATGGCCGGCGGCCCGGTAGATCTCCTGCGCCCGCTCGTCACCCTTGTCGGCCTGGGCCTGCAGCTCGTCGATTCCCGCGTCCCGGCCGATCACGCCGCGGCGCTGGGCCTCGGCGACCAGGGCCTGCTGGCCGATGATCGCCTCGAGGCAGCCGCGGGCGCCGCACTGGCAGGCCGGCCCGTCCTCGATGGTCGGGATGTGGCCGATCTCGCCGGCGCCACCGGAGCTGCCCCGCAACACGGCGCCGTCGGCGATGATGCCGCCGCCGATCCCGGTGCCGATGGTGACCACCAGGGCATGTCCCTGGCCGCGGGCCTGTCCGTACAGGTGTTCGGCGACGGCGAGCGCGTTGACGTTGTTGTCCACCAGGACCGGCAGTTCGAGCGCGGTGCGCAACGCCTGGCCGAGCGGGACGCGGTGCCAGCTGAGCTGGGTGGAGTCCACCACGCCCTCTCCCTGCGCGGGCACGTCGCCGGGGACGGCGACGCCGATCCCGAGCACGCGCTGGCTCTCGGCCTCGGTGACGAACCGCCGGACCACCTCGATCAGGGCCGGGATCGCCTCCGGGGCGGCGGCGGCGAACGGCTCGGTGTACGACCGCAGGATGCTTCCGCCGATGCCGACCTCGACCAGGGTGACGTGGTCGGCGACCAGCTTCACGCCTATCGCACCGCCGGCGTCGGCCGCGAGCCCGAGGAGCTGGGCCGGGCGACCGCCGAGGGACGGGGTGTGGTCGAGTTCGACGAGCAGCCCGTCGTCGAGCAACTGCCGGGTCTTCTGGGTGATCAGGGCGGGCGAGACGCCGAGGTAGCGGGCCAGCCCTGCGCGCGAGGCGGGGCCGAGTGAGCCGATGCAGGCCAGGATGGCGGACCGGGTGAAGTCGGCACCGCTGTCCGGTTGGCTCATCTCAGACCCCTTTGTTCATGACTGAAGAAAGGGTAGGAGCATGCAGCATCGAACGTCAAGGGGCGGACGGACGTCTCGCCTCAGGCAACTGCGTCTTGGGTGCGCCGCTTAGTGAAGTGCTGAAGAATGGGGGGTCAACCGGCCATCAGGGCGAGCAGCACCCCGCCCGCTACCACCGAGGCGATCTGGCCTGCCGCGTTGGCGCCCATGGCGTGCATCAGCAGGAAGTTTGAGAAGTCCTCCCGGGCGGCCTCGCGCTGCACCACCCGGGCCGCCATCGGGAAGGCGGAGATCCCGGCGGCCCCGATCAGCGGGTTGAACTTCCCCCCGCTGGCCAGGTTCATCACCTTGCCGAACAGGACGCCGGCGGTCGTGTCGAGGACGAAGGCGACCAGGCCCAGGCCGAGGATCGCCAGCGTCGACAGCTGCAGGAAGGCAGCCCCCTGCATGGTGGATCCGATCGCCAGGCCGAGGAAGAGGGTGACCACGTTGGCGATCTCGTTGGAGGAGGCATGGGTGAGCCGCTCCACCACCCCGGACTCCCGCATCAGGTTGCCCAGCATCAGGCAGCCGATCAGCGGGGTGGCGAACGGCACAAGGATGCCGACGATGACGGTCACCACGACCGGGAAGATGATCCTGGTCCGGCGACTGATCTGCCGTTGGGTGTAGGGCATCCGGATCGCCCGCTCCTGCTGCGTGGTGAGCAGCCGCATCACCGGCGGCATGATGATCGGCACCAGCGACATGTAGGAGTACGCAGCGACGGTGATCGGGCCGAGCAGGTGGGGCGCGAGGATGCCCGAGACGTAGATCGAGGTCGGTCCGTCGATGGCGCCGATGATGCCGATGGACGCCGCCTCCTCCCTGCTGAACCCGAGCACGAGGGCGAGGATCAGGGTGAGGAAGATGCCGAACTGGCCGGCCGCGCCGAGCAGGACCATCCGCGGGTTCTCCAGCAGCGGACCGAAGTCGGTCATCGCCCCGATCCCGATGAAGATCAGCAGCGGGAACAGCTCGTTGCCGACCCCGACCTCGTACAGGATGGTGAGCATCCCGTGCTCGCCGACCATCGGCGACAGCGGCAGGTTGGCGAGGATGGCGCCGGCGCCGATCGGCAGCAGCAGCAGCGGCTCGTACTCCCTCGAGATCGCCAGGTAGATCAGCAGGGCGCCGATCGCCAGCATCACGACGGACTGCCAGGTCAGGTTGGTCAGGCCGGCGAGCAGCTGGTTGAGCGAATCCGGGGTCACCCCTCAGCCCTCGAACTCCACCAGCAGGTCGCCGTGGCGGACGTGGTCGCCGGCGGCCACGAGCACCTGCGCCACCACACCGGCGCGCTCGGCCTTGAGCTCGTTCTTCATCTTCATCGCTTCGAGCACGAGCATGGTCTGGCCGCGGGTGACCCGGCTGCCCGGGGCGACCTCCACCGCCAGCACGACGCCGGGCATCGGAGCCGTCACCGTGCCGCTACCTGCGCCGGCCTGCTGCCGGGCCGGGCCGGACGGTGC
>JAEZGC010000185.1 GCA_023437345.1 Actinomycetes bacterium | reverse complement strand
GGTGGCCGGGAACGGCCGCCACAGGCCAGGGTCGACGCTCAGCAGCCGGCCGACAGCGGGCTCTCCGGCGATGACCGGGGCCGGCGCGTCCCGGAACGGGGCCGGTGCGACGGGCGGGAGTTCGTCGGTCAGCCGGATCGCCACCGACCCGTCCGGGGAGAAGGCCATCACCCGCACCAGCAGGACTGCGCCCAGGTCGAGCGGTGTGACGGCGTAGGTCGACTCGTTGGCCTGCGGAATCGGGATGCCGTCACGGACCCACTGGACGGCGAGCTCCGAGCCCTCGGGCACCCACGTGCCGGGTACCAGTTGCAGCAGGTGACCCACCTGTGGGCTGCCGCCGACCAGCGGGACCTCGGCCGGCTCAGGCAGGGTTGTCGGCGGGATGGGCTCGAGCGCGGCGCCGGGCAGGATGGACGCCAGCGCCGTCCCGGTCGGCGGCCGGCACTCCCGCGCCCCGGCAACCCCGCACGGACCGTCGAGCGGGTCGGTGACCGGCACCCCCGTCCACCACGAGGTCTGCTGCATGGCGCCGTCCCAGGTCAGCGAGATGTGGACGTGGTCCTTGTGGTTGGCGGTGCCCGACCCGCGATCGGCCATCGGACGCCAGCCCTGCCCCTTCCGGTAGGAGGCCCACAGCTTCTGGTCCCAGATGATGTACATCACGCCGAGCTGGGCGGCGACTCGACCGTTGTCGGCGGTCAGCCAGTCCAGCGCCTCGGCCACCCGCATCCGGTCGCCACGATCTGCGACGTCCATGTGCCAGTCGAGGGCGCGGCCCTCCTTGTGCTCCGACCGTCCGCCCACCTCACAGCCGCGGGAGATCCCCCACGACGAACCGCCCCAGCGCTGCACGAGCAGGTCGAGCAGCGCGACAGTGCCGGGCTTGGGGGCGGGCGAACAGGTGGCCTGGGCCTGGTAGCCGGGCCGGGCGTCAGTGATCCGGTGGGTGTCATCGCCGGTGGTCTCAGCCCACGCAGGCGAGCTGCCGCAGGCCAGGATGGCGGCGGCGAGGAGGATGAGCGCCAGACGCTTCACAAGACCTCCCGAGCCTCAACAGCAACGGTACGTCGCCGGGCAAGGGGGGTGCCAGTGGTAATTCGACGCGGGCTTCGTCCTTCGCGCACCCGGTAGCGGATTGGCAGGCGAAGGCGCCGCTCCGGTAGGCTGTCTCCTTGGCTGTCGGACTCCCGTCCGCCGCCGCACATTACGCCCTCCTGCTACGGGAACCGCCCGTAGCCGCTCTAGACCAGAGGAGGTGGAGTTCGCGTATGCGCAAGTACGAAGTCATGGTCATCATCGACCCTGAGGTCGACGACCGCCAGGTGAACGGCCTGCTGGAGAAGCCGCTCGCGGCTTTCACAAAGGCCGGTGGCACTGTCGACAACCTCGACATCTGGGGCCGGCGCCGGCTCGCCTACGACATCCAGAAGAAGTCGGAAGGCATCTACGCCGTCATCAACCTCACCGCCGAGCCTGCCGTCGTGAAGGAACTGGACCGCCAGTTCACCCTCAACGAGCAGATCCTGCGGACGAAGGTCATCCGCCCGGACACCCGCTGACTGAAAGCTGGCCCTGTCCAAATGTCAGAGCAACCTGACAGGCTGGGGCCCAGCAGACGTCCGAATCTCTGAAAGACACCACCATGGCTGGCGAAACCATCATCACCATCGTCGGGAACCTGACCGCAGACCCCGAGTTGCGCTTCACCCCCTCGGGGGCACCCGTGGCGAACTTCACTGTCGCCTCGACGCCGCGCACCTTCGACCGTCAGGCGAACGAGTGGAAGGACGGCGACGCCATGTTCCTCAACTGTGCCGTCTGGCGCCAGGCTGCCGAGAACGTCGCCGAATCCCTCACCAAGGGGATGCGCGTGATAGTCCAGGGCCGCCTGCGTTCCCGCTCCTACGAGACCCGTGAGGGCGAGAAGCGGACGGTGTTCGAGGTGGATGTCGAAGAGATCCGTCCCGCGCTCAAGTACGCCACGGCCAAGGTCACCCGGACCACCGGGGGCGGCGGCAACTACGGCGGAGGCTCGTCCTCCGGCGGCTCCAACTGGGGCAACAGTTCCGGCGGCTCGAGCGAGCGGTCCGGCGGCGCCGACCCCTGGGCCCAGGCCCAGAGCGACGAGCCCCCGTTCTGATCGCGCACCACTCACCTGCCCGGGTCAGCTGACCGCAGGGCCAGGCACATTCCGGCTCCGGCCGGGCTTTCGAAACCAAGGAGAGCACCACAATGGCCTCGTCACAGCGCAAGCCTGTGAACAAGAAGAAGATTGTGCCGGCGAAGTCGATTCGCATCGGCCACATCGATTACAAGGACACCGCCACGCTGCGGAAGTTCATCTCCGAACGCGGCAAGATCCGCGCCCGTCGGGTCACCGGTCTGTCGGTGCAGGAGCAGCGCAAGGTCGCCATCGCGGTGAAGAACGCCCGCGAGGTCGCCCTGCTGCCCTACGCCTCCACCGCTCGCTGAGAAGGGACGGGAACACCATGAAGTTGATCCTGACCGCCCCTGTCGAGCACGTCGGCATCCCGGGCGACATCGTCGAGGTGAAGGACGGCTACGGCCGCAACTACCTCCTGCCGCGCGGCTACGCCATCAGCTGGACCAAGGGCGCCGAGAAGCAGATCGAGGGCATCAAGCGGGCGCGTGACGCCCGCGAGATCCGCTCCGTCGACCACGCCAAGGAGGTGCGCACCCAGCTGGAGGCGCTCACCGTGACCCTGCCGGCCCAGGCCGGCAGCACCGGCAAGCTGTTCGGCGCCGTCACCCCGGCCGACATCGTCGTGGCGGTGAAGAAGGCCGGCGGGCCGGCGCTCGACAAGCGTTCCGTCGAGGTCGCCAAGCCGATCAAGACCGTTGGCGACCACACGGTGGGCATCAAGCTCACCGCTGGCGTCGTGGCCCACATCACGGTGGCCGTCAGCGCCGCCTGACAACCGACACCGACACCGCCGGCCACCCCCACGGGTGGCCGGCGCTGTGGTGTCCAGGCAGCTCTACTGGGCGATCGCGTCGGCCAGCGCGGAGTAGGCGCGGCGGATATGGGCCTCCATCGCCGCAGCGGCGGCCTCGGCGTCCCCGCCGGCGATGGCCGCGAGGATCCGCTCGTGCTCGGCGATCAGGGTGAGCCGGAAGGTCGGCCAGTCGTCCATCTGCACCGACGCGGTGCGGATGGGTTCCCGGACCGCCTGCCGGATCGCGACGGTCAGGTCGGCGACCAGGTCGTTGCGGCCGGCGCGGGCCAGCAGCACGTGGAACTCGGTGTCGAGAACGTTGAACTCGTCGATGGTGGTCGCCTCGCGCATCGCCACCACCGTCGCGGTCAGGTCCCGCAGCGTCTTGGCGTTGGCCTGCCGCGACGCGATCACCGCCGACGACCGCTCCAGCGCCACCCGGGTCTCGGTAAGTTCGCCGATCCCCGAGCCGTGGATCGCCAGGTGGAGCCGGAAGATCCGGGCCAGCGCATCGCCCTGGGTCGGGGTCAGGCGGGTGCCGCCGCCGCGTCCGGTGCTGGCGGTGATCAGTCCCTGCGTCTCCAGCACCCGCATCGCTTCACGGACGGCCGAGCGTCCCACGTTCAGGTGGGCGGCCAGGTCGCGTTCGGGAGGCAGCAGGTCTCCCTTGCGGTAGGTGCCGTCGAGGATCCCCGCCTCGATGTGCTGCAACACCACCTGGTAGGCGCGGCGGCTCTCGGGCGCGGGTTCGGTCTGCATGGCGCCCATTCTGCCCCCCGGGGAGATGCTCGTGGCGGGAAGCCGGAAGTAATGCGACGGTGATTGCGCATAAATCGAAACCGCTTGACGGGCCGCGTCCGGCCACCTACGGTCGCAATATGGTCTGACCAAAGGATCAGCGGACCACCACAACGAGGCGGTGGCCGGTTTGCGGAAGGGGGTGCGCGTGAGCGACTCTGCCAAGGGGCCACGGGTTGCGCTGTTCGCGACCTGCGTGAACGACATGATGTTTGCCGAGACGCCGAAAGCTGTGGTGAAGGTCCTGGAGCGGCTCGGCTGCACCGTCGAGTTCCCGATGGCCCAGACCTGCTGCGGCCAGATGTTCACCAACACCGGCTACTACGACGCCGCCATTCCGGCGGTGCGGGCCTACGTGGACGCCTTCGAGGGCTACGACTACATAGTCGCGCCGTCCGGGTCGTGCACCGGGTCCGTGCGCCACCAGCACCCGATGCTGGCCAGGCATGCCGGCGACGAGCGGCTCATCCAGCGGGTGGACGCGATAGTGGGCAAGACCTACGACTTCAGCGAGTTCCTGGTCGACGTGCTGGGCGTTACCGACGTCGGCGGGTACTTCCCGCACCGGGTCGCCTACCACCCGACCTGCCACTCGGTCCGGGTCGCCAAGGTCGGTGACCGCCCGATGCAGCTGCTGCGCGCGGTGAAGGGCATCCAGGTGCTCGAACTCAACGACGCCGACCAGTGCTGCGGCTTCGGCGGCACCTTCTCCATCAAGAACCCCGACGTCTCCGTGGCGATGGGCGCCGACAAGGCCCGCAACGTCATCGACTCCGGCGCCGAGTACCTGATCACCGGCGACAACTCCTGCCTGATGCACATCGGTGGCCTGCTCCACCGCCAGAACGCGGGGGTCAAGCCGATCCACCTGGCCGAGGTCCTGGCCCAGACCGAAGGAGCCCTGCGGTGACCGCCACCGACGCCCAGCGCCGCACCCCGGCGCCGCCCCCCGGCACCTTCATCGGGATGCCGGCCTTCCCCAAGAACGCCAAGGTCCAGCTGCAGAACACCCAGCTGCGGCGCAACCTGGCCAACGCCACCCGCACGATCCGCAACAAGCGGGTGCTGCGGGCGTCCGAGGTTCCCGAGTGGGAGGAACTGCGCGCCGCCGGTGCCGCCATCAAGGACCGGATGGGGCGCCACATGGACACCTACCTCGTCCAGCTGGAGAAGAACCTCACCGCCAACGGCGCCACCGTCCACTGGGCCCGCGACGCCGCCGAGGCGAACCGGATCGTCGTCGGCCTGGTCAAGGCGACCGGCGTCGACGAGGTGGTCAAGGTCAAGTCGATGGCCACCCAGGAGATCGACCTGAACGAGGCGCTGGAGGAGGCCGGTGTCGCCGCGTGGGAGACCGACCTCGCCGAGCTCATCGTCCAGCTGGGCCACGACCGTCCCTCGCACATCCTCGTGCCGGCGATCCACCGCAATCGCTCCGAGGTGCGCGAGATCTTCCTGCGCGAGATGCACCTGTACGGCACCCCGGCGCCGGAGGACCTGACCAACGACCCGCCGGTGCTCGCCGCCGCCGCCCGGACCCACCTGCGCGAGAAGTTCCTGCGCGCCAAGGTCGGGATCTCCGGCGGCAATTTCGCCATCGCCGAGACCGGAACACTGTGTGTGGTCGAGTCCGAGGGCAACGGACGGATGTGCCTCACCCTGCCGGAAACGCTGATCAGCGTGGTCGGCATCGAGAAGGTACTGCCGACGTTCGCCGACCTCGAGGTGTTCCTGCAGCTGCTGCCCCGATCCTCCACCGGGGAGCGGATGAACCCCTATACCTCGATGTGGACCGGGGTCACGGAGGGCGACGGGCCACGGGAGTTCCACCTCGTGCTGCTGGACAACGGCCGCACCGCCACCCTCGCCGACCCGGCCGGGCGCTCGGCCCTGCACTGCATCCGGTGCAGTGCCTGCCTCAACGTCTGCCCGGTCTACGAACGGGCCGGCGGCCACGCCTACGGCTCGACCTACCCCG
>JAEZGC010000124.1 GCA_023437345.1 Actinomycetes bacterium | reverse complement strand
GCCAAGGGCGGTGACGGGTCGGCAGGGAACTGCTAGCGCCGCGCTGTCGCGTCGTCGGGTGCGTCCAGCTCGCTGGTCACCGGGCTCTGCGGGATCTCGTGCCGGTCGCCGTGGTGCGCGGCGGCAGCGATCTGGTCGGCGCTCGGCTTGGCCAGCGTGCCGTGGGAGTACCAGCGCGACAACCTCGCCCGCAGCCGGCCGATCCGCTTGCCCTTCAGCCTGACGCCGCGGTCATCGGTCTCCGGCGACACCTCCAGCGCCGCAAGCTGCCGGTGCTGGGTGAGGGTGAACGCCTCCTCAGTCGTGATCGGCGCGTGGGCCTCGGTGTAGCCGCCGTCCGGCAGCCGGACCAGCACGCCGGTCGAGCTGCCGTGCAGCACCCGCTCGTTGTCGCGGCGCTGCAGCGCGAGGCAGATCCGCTTGGTGATGATGAACGCCAGCACCGGCCCGACGAAGACCGCCACCCGCATGAACACGGTGATGTCGTTAAGCGAGAACCCGAACTGGGTGGCCAGGATGTCATTGCCGCCCGACATCCAGAACAGGCCGTAGCACGTCATCGCCGCAACCCCGAAGGCTGTGCGGTTCGGCACGTTGCGCGGCCGGTCGAGGATGTGGTGCTCCGACTTGTCGCCGGTGATCCACTGCTCGACGAACGGGTAGATCATCGGCAGGACGGCGAACAGCCCCATCAACCCGAGCCCCGGCAGTGCGATGTTCCACGACCAGGTGGTGCCCAGCAGGTGGGTCTCCCAGTTGGGGATGATCCGGATCGCACCCTCGACGAAGCCCATGTACCAGTCCGGCTGCGAGCCGGCGGTCACCTGCGCGGGGTTGTACGGGCCGTTCAGCCACACCGGGTTGATCTGCATGAGAGCGCCCATCAGGATCGTGACCCCGAAGACGATGAAGAAGAACCCGCCCGCCTTGGCGGCGTACACCGGGAACAGCGCCTGGCCGACCACATTGGTCTGCTTGCGCCCCGGCCCCGGGAAGTGGGTGTGCTTGTGGTACACCAGCAGCGCCATATGGGCAGAGATCAGCGCCAACAGGATGCCGGGCACCAGCAGGATGTGCACCATGTAGAGCCGCGGGATCACCAGTTCGCCGGGGAACTCGCCGGCGAAGATGAAGAACTCGGCCCAGGTGCCGATCACCGGGATCGCACGGACCAGGCCGTCCACGAACCGCAGGCCGGTGCCGGACAGCAGGTCGTCGGGCAGCGAGTAGCCGGCGAAGCCTTCGATCAGTCCCAGCTGCAGCAGCCCGACGCCGATCAGCCAGTTGATCTCGCGGGGCTTGCGGAAGGCGCCGGTGAAGAACACCCGCAGCATGTGGGCTGCCATCGCCGCGACGAAGAGCATCGCCGCCCAGTGGTGGGCCTGCCTGATGAGCAGGCCGCCGCGGACGTCGAAGCTGATCTCCAGGGTGGACGCGAAGGCCTCCGACATCGGGATGCCGCGCATCAGCTCGTACGAGCCCTGGTACTCGATCTCGGCCATGGACGGCCGGAACCAGATGGTCAGGAAGACGCCGGTCAGCAGCAGGATGATGAACGTGTAGAGCGCGATCTCACCAAGCAGGAACGACCAGTGGTCGGGGAACGCCTTGCGCAGCGCCTTTCGCCCGAAGGACGAGACCGGGGTGCGGTTGTCGACCCAGCCGACCGCGCCGGCCACCGCATTGGCCGCACCGGAGGGGACGGCCCGTTCCGGGGTGTGGCCGGGCGGGATCTCGGGATCGACCGGGACTGGCTTGGCCATCAGTCGTCACCCTCCTTGAAGTCGTTCTCGGAGTTTCGCTCGAAGTAGCTCGGTCCGACCGGGACGGTGAAGTCGCCGCGCGCGATCAGGAAGCCGTCGGCGTCGGTGGTGATCGCCAGTTGGGGCAGCGACCGGGCCGCCGGACCGAACACCACCACCCCGGAGTTGCCCAGGTCGAAGGTCGACTGGTGGCAGGGGCAGAGCAGGTGGTGGGTCTGCTGCTCCCACAGGCTGATCGGGCACCCGACATGGGTGCAGATCTTCGAGTAGGCGAGGATGCCGTCGACATGCCAGTCCTGGCGCGAGGTCGGGATCCGGATCGAGGCCGGATCCATCCGTACCACGATCAGCGACGCCTTCGCCTTCGCCCGCTGGAACTCGGCGCCGTGCAGGTCGAAAAGGTTCTCGGGCTGGGCGTTGATCAGCTGGCCGACGACGATGTCGCTGGCGCGCAGCTTCTGCCTGGTGACGTCGTTGACTATGGGAACGCCCTCGGCCCAGATCGTCTTCTCCAGGGTCTCGCGGCGGACGTCGGCGGTCGGCCACGGCCCCATGTCGGCCAGCAGGACAACAGCGGGAATCGCCAGCACCCCGAGGCCGCCGGCCAGCCCACTGCCGATCAGGGCGCGCCGGCTGAGGCCTGCCTGCTCGGCGCCGATCGCCCACTTCTCGGCGGCCTCGACCTTGGCGTCTTCCGGGGAGCCACCGCCGTGCCGTTCCTCGACCACTTCCTCGTCACCCATCAGGAGGCGCGCCCAGTGCACCAGCGCAATGCCGATGGCGAGCACCGCCAGCCCGGACGTCGTCCCGAGCAGGACGTGCTGGGCCTTCAGGGTGGCGCCCATCAGGTTCAGGGTCAGCTCGGACGGGACCGCGAAGTAGATCACGACGAAGGCGATGGCCAGCACAGGCACCGAAGCGAGGATGAGCACTACCTGCCGGTAGGCCCGCTGCGCGGCGCGCTCGTCGACGTCGGTGAACCGTTCGGCCTCGACCAGCCCGGGATCGGGGACCGGGTGGTCGGTGCTCGGGTCGTGCCGGGTGTCAAGGGTCATCGCCGGGCCGCCTTCTTGGTGATCCACATCGCGAACAGCACCAGGCCTCCGATCCCGGCCACCCATGCCCAGAAGCCCTCCGAGACCGGACCCAGCCCGCCAAGGGTCAGGCCGGCCGAGGGTTGGGCGTGCACCTGGTCGAGGTAGGCGATCATCGCGCGGACGTCCTTGTCGGGGATGGCTCCCTCGGCGAACACCGGCATCTCGCCGGGACCGGTGCGCATCGCCTCGTGGATGTCGATCGGGTTGGCCTCGATCAGCGGGGGCGCCACCTTGCCATTGGGCAGCGCACCGCCGGAGCCCTGGAAGTTGTGGCAGGCCGAACAGTTCGTGCGGAACAGGTCGCCGCCGATCGCGATCTCGGCCGCGCTCAGCCCGCTGGGGTTGTACTGGCTCTCGTCGGGGATCGCCGGGCCGTCACCCAGGGTGGCGACGTACAGCGCTATGGAGGCGATCTCCTCGGGGGTGAAGGTATTCTGCTTCGGAGGTGCCTGGACGTTCTTGTTCGCCATCGGCATCCGGCCGGTGCGCATCTGGAAGTCGACTGATGCGGCGCCCACGCCGACCAGGGACGGGATGCCCTGGTTGGGCAGCCCTTCGCCGTTCAGGCCGTGACAGGACGCGCAGGAGACTGCGAACAGCTCCTGGCCGCGTGCCACGGTCTCCTCCGGGGTCGGCGCTGCCACTGATGTGGCCGGCGCAACCAGGGCGTACAGCCCACCGGTCACGATCAGGGCGCACGCCACCAGCAGCAGGCGCGCCCCCTTGTGGTGCCTCCTCGATGTGGATCGCATCGGTTCCGCTTCCTCCCCGGGGTTCGTTGGGCGCCTCAGCGCAGCAGGTAGATCACACCGAACAAGACGACCCACACGGCATCGACGAAGTGCCAGTAGTAGGAGGTCACGATGGCATGGACGGCTTGTTCATGAGTGAACCGGCGGGCCAGAACAGTGCGGCCGAGCATAAGCAGAAATGCCACCAGGCCGCCGATCACGTGAAGTCCGTGAAAACCGGTGGCCAAGAAGAATGCGGAGGTGTAGGCATTTGTACTCGGCGTGAATCCCTCCGACGCCAGCACTGCGTATTCGTATGCCTGGCCGCCGATGAAGATCGAACCCATCACGAAGGTGAGGGTGTACCACTCGCGAAGGCCCCAGCCGCCGACGTTCAGCAGGGAGCCGGTGCGCGAGACGCGTCCGACCTCGGCCTGGTGGACGCCCAGCTGGCAGGTCACCGAGCTGAGGATCAGGACGACGGTGTTGATGGTCGCGAACCACGGGAACGTGATGCCGAACCAGTCGTTGTCTAGGTGTGCCGCACCCCACTCCCACATCGGGGTCGTGCCGGTCTGGGCGGCCGCGGCGTTGGTGATCTCGCGCAGTGAGAAGTAGGCGGCGAACAGCGCGGCGAAGAACATCAGCTCGCTCGCCAGCCACACGATCACACCCACGGCGAGCGCGTCCGGGCGGCCCTTGCTGCCGGACAGCCGGGTGGACGCTATCGGGTGCACAGCGCCCAGGGACGCCAGCGCGGGTGCTCCGCTCGAGGGTGCCGTTGCCATTGGCCCAGTATGGCCCGTGGTTCGTCGTTCCTGCATCACCAGGACATAAGCAAGCCTCGCCATACGCGGCAATAATGGGGGTCATGGGCAACGCGGGGGGGGTTCTGTTACATGCCGATCCGCAGAACCAGCCGCCGCCGCTGACGTGGCTCACATTGCTCACCGAATGGAAATGGGACTGGCTGTTCGTCGTCCCGGCCGGGCTCGGCCTCGGCCTCTACCTGTGGGGTGTGGTCCGGCTCCGGCGCTCCGGGATCGACTGGCCGCTGTCGCGCACCCTGGCGTGGTGCGTGGGCGGGATCGGCACAGCGACCATCGCCGGGATGAGTGCGCTCGGCGCTTACGACACTGTGCTGTTCAGCGTCCACATGGTGCAGCACATGATCCTGATGATGATCACGCCGGTGTTCCTGGCCGTCGGCGCACCGATCACCCTGCTGCTGCGCAACCTCGGTGGCACCGGACGCCGGCGGGTCACCCGGGTGCTCCACTCGCTGCCCGCCCGGGTGTTGTTCTTCCCGCCGCTGGCGACCGGCCTGATGATCGTGATGCCGTTCGCGCTCTACATGTCCGACCTCTACCGGTTCACCCTCGACAACGACCTGGGCCACGACCTGCTGCATGTGGTGATGATCACCATCGGCTGCCTCTTCTTCTGGCCGCTGCTGGGCAACGACCCGCTTCCCAACCGGCCGCCCTACCCGCTGCGGATCCTGATGCTGTTCATCACCATCCCGTTCACCGCGTTCCTCGGCGTCACGATCATGGGCTCGGCCCGGCTGATCGCCGAGGACTGGTACCTCGCCTTCGAGCGGGCCTGGCCGCCCAGCCCGATCGACGACCAGTACCTGGCCGGCGCGATCATGTGGGCCACCGGCGACCTGACGATGGGGGTGATCATGGCCGTGATGTTCGCCCAGTGGTTCAAGGAGTCGCGGCGGGAGGCGGCCCGGGTCGACCGGCAGCTGGACCGCGAGGAGCGGCTGGCCGAGCAGCGTGCGGCGCGGGGCGTGGCGGCCGACGGAACCGGTTACCATGACGACCAGCCCCAGCGCGCCACCGCAGACGAGGAAGACCGATGAGCGACCAGACCAAGCCCGCGACAGTCCTGCTCTATTCGGACGACCGCACGGTGCGCCAGGAGGTCCGGCTCGCGCTCGGCACCAGGCTGGCCGCCGACCTTCCCGAGATCGAGATCCGTGAGGTTGCCACCCAGCCCGCCGTGCTGTGGGCGATGGACTCCGGCGAGATCGACCTGGTCATCCTCGACGGCGAGGCGGTCCCGTCCGGCGGGATGGGCCTGGCCCACCAACTGAAGGACGAGATCGCCAACTGCCCGCCGGTGCTGCTGCTGGTGGCCAGGGTGGCCGACGCCTGGCTGGCCACCTGGTCGAAGGCGGAGGCGGTGAGCCCGTACCCGATCGACCCGGTTCGGCTGCCGGCCGCCGCCGCCGAGTTGCTGCGATCGCGGTTGGCTGCGAAGGCGGAGTAGTGCAGTACTCCTGGCCTGACGTCCTCACCGGACTGATCGCCGGACGCGACCTGGACGCCGACACCGCCCGCTGGGCGATGGACCAGATCCTGGCCGGCGACGCGACACCTGTCCAGATCGCCGGCTTCGCGGTTGCGCTGCGCGCCAAGGGCGAGACCGTGGGCGAGTTGTCAGGGCTGGCCCAGGCGATGCTCGATCGGGCTACCGGCGTCCTGCTGCCCGGCGACGCAGTAGACGTCGTCGGCTCGGGCGGCGACCGGGCCAACACCGTCAACATCTCCACCATGGCGGCGATAGTCACCGCCGCCGCCGGCGTACCGGTGGTCAAGCACGGCAACCGGGCAGCGTCCTCGGCGTGCGGCACCGCCGACTGCCTGGAGGCGCTTGGGGTCGCGCTCGGCGTCCCGCCCGAGGCCCAGCGCGACGTGCTGGCGCAGGCCGGGATCGTGTTCCTGTTCGCGCCGCTCTACCATCCGTCGCTGCGGCACGCCGGCGCTGCCCGCCGTGAGCTCGGCGTACAGACCACGTTCAACTTCCTCGGGCCGCTGGCCAACCCGGCGCGCCCCCAGGCCCAGGCGGTGGGGGTGGCCAACGCCGACCTGGCCCCGCTGGTGGCCGGCGTGATAGCCGCCCGCGGCCACCGCGGCCTGGTCTTCCACGGCGACGACGGCCTGGACGAGCTGACCACCACCACGCACTCGCGGGTGTGGGTGATCGGCCACCACCAGGTCACCGAGACCGGGCTCGACCCGGCAGACCTCGGGCTGGCCCGGTCTCGTGCGCAGGACCTCGTCGGCGGTGACCCGGCCTACAACGCCCAGGTGGTGCGTGACGTCCTGGCCGGCGCCCGCGGGCCGATCCGCGACATCGTGCTGTTGAACGCAGCCGCGGCGATGCTCGCCTACGCCGGCCCGGATGCGGCGACGCCGCTGGCTGACCAGCTGGCCCCGCACCTGGCGCGGGCCGCCGACGTGGTGGACAGCGGGACGGCCACCGCCCGGCTGGCGGCCTGGGTCGACAGCTCGCAGGCCGCGGTGGTCTGAGGGGCAGGCCTCAGCCGGCCCCGGCAAGGGCCAGTACGGCCGTCACCCCGAGCGCGAGGTAGGGCCCCAGTACGAGCGCCGGGCCGTAGGGGAAGGGCCCGTCGGCCCCGCGCCGCCACCGCGTCACCAGCCCCCACGCCACCCCGGCGAAGCCGCCCATCAGCAGTGACCAGACCGCCAGCTCAAGGGAGACCGCGCCGGTCGCCAGCCCGAGCAGCGCGGCCAGCCGGACGTCGCCGAAGCCCAGGCCCTGGCCGATGCCCCACAGCAGCCAGAACAGACCGAAGGCACCGGCGCCGCACAGCACGGCCACGCCGATCACCGTGGCGTCGCCGCGCAGCGCAGCGACCCCGGCCACGCCGGCCGCAACCGCGGCCGCGAACCCCCAGGTCAGGCGCAGCGGGAGGAAGCCGGTGTGGGCGTCCACCACGGCCAGCAGCACGCCGACGGTCCCGACGGCGAACCACACCGGCCAGGTGGGCCACGGCGCCAGCAGCCCTGAGGTGACGAGGGCGGCAGAGCAGCAGGCGCAGACGATCGTGAAGAACCGCCGCGAGACCAGGCGCGAGTACGGGGGAGCGTCAGGTTCGCCGACCGGAGGCGGCAACCGGCGCAGGATCGCAGCGCTGACCGAGGCCATGGCCAGGGCCGCCAGCAACCCCAGCCCCACGCCGATGGCTGGCATGCCCGGCAGCCTAGAGCAGCCGGACGCGGCTACCGCGGCGAATCGCTGGCGCGCTCACGCCGCCTCCTCAGCGGCGTCGGCCTCGTCCGGATCGCCGGCCAGCGCCGGTGGGCAGACAGCCTCTACCAGCAGGGCCAGCAGCCGGCTGCACCGCGACGCCCTGTCCAGTGCTGACAACTGGCTCTCGCTGAGCCGGCACCAGCGCGCCAGCTCGGCGGGATCGTGGCCTGCCTGCAAGAGCAGCCGGACCCGTTCGGCGGTCTGCCGGGCCGACACCGACTCGACGGCGAGTCCGGCCAGCCGCGCAGTGTCAAGGCCGAGCAGGCGGCGGGCGGTCTCCGGCGAGATCCGGTGCGGCAGCCTGCCGCGCCTGCCCAGCACGAGGTGGCGCACCAGCGCAGGCGAGACCCCGGCGGCCAGCGCCAGTACCCGCCACGGCAAGCCGCTGGCGGCCTGGACCTGACGCAGGTGGGCTCGAAACGGCGCGGCGAGCACCCAGGGGTGCTCCTGGTCGGTAGCTGTCATCATGCCTCCCGGGGTGTGCTACCCCAGAAAGCCGTCGCGGCCGCCGGGTTGTGACACCCGACGGCCGCGAACGTGTGGACGTCACGTCCGTGAGGCTCAGCTCACCGCTGCGCCTTGACGAACCCGGCCGCCTGGGCGGCGTCGGCACTGGTGAACCAGACGTCAGCGACCGCGCGCTCGTACCCCGCGCTCCCGGGTGCCCGGTACTTGCGGGTGCGGGTGTTGGCCTTCACGACGAACCCCTCCGGCGGTTCGGAGCCCTGGTAGGACTCCTCTCCGAAGGGGCTACCTGCGAAAGGGGCGGCATCGTCTCCTTCGCCGGTGGCCTCGTCGACCTGCTCGGCGGCGTCCTCGGCCAGGTCGGTCACGCTCTCGGCTGCCTCGTCGGTGGCCTCCGCGGCGTCCTCGGCCCGCTCACCTACCCAGTCGGCAGCCGACTCGGCGGCCTCGCCCACCCGGTCGGCGGTCTCCTCGGCCAGTCCCGAGACCGCCTCGGCGGACTGCTCGACGGTCTCGGCGGCAGCCTCGGCGGGGCTGGGTTCACCGATCGGGTCGGCGACGTAGGCGTCCGACGGAGAATGGGCGTGCCAGCCCTCCGACGGCGGGGTGAGCAGCTTGCGGATGGCGACCGCCACCCCGGCGGCCAGCGCGCCGGCCAGCATCAGCTTGCCAAGCACGCCCGGCCAGCGGCGGGCCTTGCGCTGTGAGGCCTTCCTGGCCTTGCGGATCTCCTTCGACACCACGGCCGTGGCCAGGGCCAGCTGGGTCGCGGCCTCGGCGGCCAGCGGCTGCGAGGCCGCCTCACGCAGCACGCCGGCGACCCGCGGCAGGACGTCGTCTTGAACCTTGTGGCGGGCCCCCTCGACGATCGGCGGGATCCGGCCCAGCACGTCGTCCACCACGGGCCGTACGGTGCCCACCGCGTGGTCGACGACCGGCGGCACCGAGTGCAGTGCATCGTCGATCACCGGCTGCACCTTGCCCAGGGCGCCGGACGCCAGCCGGGCGCCCCGGATCTGCGCGTCCCGCAGCACGGGCTTCACGCGGGAGTAGGCGTCAGAGGCGAGCTCGGACGACAACCGCCGGGCCTCTTCGGTCAGCGGACCCAGGTAGTCGCCGGCCTGGTCGATCAACGGGGCGAGTCGTTCCGCGGCCTCGACGATTGCCTCGGAGGCCTTCCGGGCTGCCACCTGGGTGGTGTCCTCGACGGTATTCACGAACTTGCTGCGGGCCATGCTTCCTCCGGTGTTCCGACTCGGTGACGTGCGTCCACGCAGTCCCCACCGTACTCGGCGGACCCGAGCGGGGGTAGGGAATCTGGGAGGATGGGAGCCGCACCCACGAAAGGACGCCCCATGACCCAGACCGCGACCCTGCAGACCAATCACGGCGACATAGTGATTACCCTCTTCCCCGACCACGCCCCCAAGACAGTGGCCAACTTCGTCGGCCTAGCGACGGGAACCAAGGAGTATGTCGACCCGGCTTCCGGTGAGCGCACCACCGGCCGGTTCTACGACGGGCTCACCTTCCACAGGATCATCGACGGCTTCATGATCCAGGGCGGAGACCCGCTCGGGGACGGCACCGGGGGCCCGGGCTTCAAGTTCGGCGACGAGATCCACCCCGAACTGGTCTTCAACCGGCCCTATCTGCTGGCGATGGCCAACGCCGGTCCGGGCACCAACGGCTCCCAGTTCTTCATCACCGTGGCGCCGACGCCGCACCTGAACCGCCGCCACACGATCTTCGGTGAGGTGCTGGACGAGGCATCCCGGCGTGTGGTGGACGCCATCGCGTCGGTGGCCACCGGCCGGCTGGACCGTCCGCTCGAGCCGGTGGTGATCACCTCGGTGACCATCGCGGAGTAGGGCTCAGCTGCTTCCGAGCGAGAACGCCGCCTCGAGGTCGTGGGTGGAGTAGGTGCGGAAGGCGACGTGGGTCTCGGTCTCCAGCACGCCGGGCACCTTGTTGAGCCGGTCGGCGATGGTGGACGCGACCTCGTCCATGGTCCTGACCCGCACCAGCGCGATCAGGTCGATGGTGCCGGTCACCGAGTACACCTCCGACACCGCGGGAATGTCGGCTATCGCCTGGGCGACCTCCGGGATGCGGGCGGTGTCGGCGTTGACGAACACGAGCGCGGTGATCATGGCGGCATCCTAACCGCGCCGGCCCGGGAGCGATCAGCCCGCGCGACGCTCGCCAAGGGCGAGTTCGCCGAGCTGGCCGTCGGCCAGGCCGCCGTGGACCGGCCAGCTCCAGGTGCCGTCGATCTCGATCAGCCGGACGCCGGGTAGCTCCAGCCAGGCGGCCACCCGTTCGGTCTCCTCCACCAGCGCGGAACCGGCCGGGCCCACCCCGGGTACCACTGTCTCGGCGGTGGCTACCGCGTCGCGGGCCACCTGCTGGGGCACCTCGCCGGGATGGGCGACGGCGGCGGCGGCCAGCCGGCCGTGCCGCACCACGTGGATCTCCCAGCTGGACCCGACCCGGCGGGCGGCCACAATCTGGGAGCACCCGGCCAGGCTGGCCAGCCGGTGGTGTTTCACCGCCGCGGCGAGGAAGGCGCGCAGTCGCCCGGTCAGGGTGTGGGCCTCCTCGTAGCGCAATTGCTCGACCAGCGCCTGCATCCGGGGCCGGACGGCGGCCAGCACCGGCCGGACGTCGAGGGTGAGCGCCGCCCGGACCCGGTCGGCGAGGGCGGCGTAGTCGTCCCGGCTGATCGCGAACTGGCACGGCGCGCTGCAGCGTCCGAGTTCGCTGAGCACACACGCGGGCGTGGGGGTGCGCACCGACAGCCGGGTGGTGCACTGCCGGATCGGGTAGGCGTCGTGGAGCACGGCCACCGTGTCCTCGGCTGCGGTGCGCCGGTGGAAGGGGCCGAAGTAGGTTGCATCGTCGCTGCCGACCGCCCGGACTATCGACAGCCGGGGGAACGGTTCGCGGGTGACCTTGACCCAGTGCTGGCGTTCGGGGAACTTGGAGCGCCGGTTGTAGCGCGGGGAGTGGGCGGCGATCAGGCGCAGTTCGAGCACCTCAGCCTCGAGGTCGGTGCGGCACACAGTGGTCTCGACGCCGGTCGCGATCCTCACCATCTCGTCGATCCGCGGTCTGGTCTCGGCGGCGGTGAAGTAGCTGCGGACGCGGTTGCGCAGGTTGCGGCTCTTGCCGACGTAGAGCACCTGCCGGCGCACCACCCCGGCGGCGTCGGGCAGGTCGGCGACGAACTGGTAGATCCCCGGGGCCGCGGGGACGCCGCTGGCCAGGGTGCGCTTCGCGCGCCGCTCGGGGGAGACCCGGCGGGTGCACTCGATCAGGTCGGCGAGCGTGGTCACCCCGAGGTTGCCGACCCGCTCCAGCAGGTAGTGGAGGACGTCCACCGTCACCCTGGCGTCCGACAGGGCGCGGTGGTTGGCCTCGTGGCTGGACCTGACGTGCCGGGCGAGGGTGGCGAGCCGGACGTTGGGCACCTCGTCGCGCAGCAGCACGCTGCGGGCGAGCCCGACGGTGTCGACCACCTCCGGCCCCGGCCAGGGGTAGCCGTGCGCGGCGCACGCCCGCTTCAGGAAGCCGATGTCGAAGGCGGCGTTGTGGGCGACGAGGACGCAGTCGCGGGAGAACTCGAGCCAGCTCGGCAGGACCTGAGCCAGCCGGGGCGCCTGGGCGACCATCGAGTCGGTGATGCCGGTGAGGACCGCTATCAGCGCCGGGATGTGGGTCTGTGGGTTGACCAGGGTCTGGAACTCACCCAGCACCTCACCGCCGCGCACCTTCACGGCGCCGAACTCGGTGATCGTGTCCTCCGCGCCGCTGCCGGTGGTCTCGAGGTCGACAACGCAGAAGGTCACCTCTGACAGCGCAGGGCTGAGGTCGTCGAAGCTGGGCTGGCCCGGTGCCGGAATCACACTCGTGACATTAGGCAGCCGCTGTGACAGTGCAGGTCAGCACGCGCCGATCCCCGCCCCGGCCTGCCACAGGGCTGCTCCGGAGGCGGTCTGGGTGATGGCGTAGAGCCGATTCCCGATCGCTGTCAGCACTGTGGTGCGCCCCGCCGGGACCGGGCCGGTGCGCCACTCGTCGGCGCACCGCCAGGCGAGCACGGCCGGCTCGCCGTTGGTCGCCACGACAGGTACGTCGGCGGCCACGGTGAGCACGGCGAGCGGGTCGGTGGGCGAGCCTCCGGCACCGGGCAGCACGGCGGGAACCGAGGTGTCCCCGGCCAGGTCCAGCTGCCAGGCGACCGGGCTGCCGCGCACCCACCCGGCCACCCAGCAGGCCGCGGTGCCGCAGGCCACCGAGGTCGCCTGGGCCAGGCCGGTGGCGGTGGCCAGCGAGTCGGGGACGATCAGGTGGATGGCGCGCCACGGCCCCTCCGGCGCCCCTGCCCACAGCACCGGCGACTGGAGTACCGCGCCGGCCAGGCCGGTCTCGGCGCCGGCGATCAGCACGGTGTCGCCGACCGCGGTGGCTGCCCGGAACGTCAGCACCCGGTCCGGGCCGCTGGCCAGCAGCGGGTCGATGGCGTCGCTGCGGACCCAGCGGGTCCCCCGGGCGGTCCACACTGCGGCACTGAAGCCGGCGCTGCCCGCCCGGCTGCCGACCACCACCGCAGGGCCGGGCCGCAGGATGCCGAGCAGCGGGCCGGCCTCGTGGCCGCCGAAAGTGCTGAACGGCTGGTCGTGGTCGCGCACCGGGCCGTCGGCGGGTCCCTGCCATGACGTCCACCGTTGGTTGCCGTGGGCACCGCCCCTGGCGACCCCCAGCGCGAGCAGGCCGTCGTCGCCGGGGCTGACCCAGACCAGGTCGGCGGCCGCGGCGTACCCGCCGCCGGGGGCCAGCGGGATGTCGGTGAGGCCGCCGTCGGCAGCAATCCGCAGCAGCATCGGCCGGCCGGCCAGCCGTCCGCCGACCACCAGGTCGTCCCCGTGCCGGGCCAGGCTCGACGGCCACGCCTGCTCGGGCAGCGCCACCTGGTGCCACCGCGGTGCCGGTGCCGGTGCCGTGCAGGACGCCAGCAGGCACGCGGCCAGCAGGGCGGCCGCGCCAGCCGGTCCCACCCTGCCGGTGCCCATGCCGTCAACCTAACCCCGCCGCCGCCGGCGAGGAACCGTCCGCCAGCTCGGCGAGGCCGGCGGTGCCGCTCGGCGCGCCCCGGCGGACGCGGTCGGGCAGAACTGTCAGAGGTGCCCGGCAGGATCGTCGCATGGACACCCTCCACGTCGACTGCGCCAGTTGCCGGGCTCGTGGCCCTGCCTGCTCCGATTGCGTGATCTCGGTCCTGCTCGGGCCGCTCAGCGCCGACGTCGAACTCGACACAGACGAGGTCGGCGCCCTCGACGCGATGGCCCGCTCGGGCCTTCTGCCGCCGCTGCGGCTGGTCCGTCCGGTCAACCCGGCACCCCACTGGTCCGATGACGATTTCGGCGATGGGTTTGCGCCTGCGGCTACCTTCCCTTAGGGTTTTCTCAGATTTGTTTCAGCCGGTGCTCACCCGCCGGCCACGGGAGGGTTGTCATGGCGTTGCCGGTCTGGCTGAGGTCCGCTGTGGCGCTGGCGTCGGCAGCAGTCCTCACCGTGGGGCTGGCGGTACCGGCGCAGGCAGACCCGACGACGCCGCCCCGCAACCTGAAGGACGCCAAGGCGCAGGTGGTGCAGCTGGAGACCGAGGCTGCCGCCATCGAAGAGGACTACGAGCAGGCCGAGATCCAGCTCAACGAGGGCAAGCGGCGGCTCAAGGCGCTGCAGGCCGACATCGCCGCCCAGCAGGCCAAGGTTGACGAGCTGGGAGCCCAGGCCCGGGTGATCGCGCTGCGCCAGTTCCAGGGCCGCGGCCTCGACACCACTGTGGAGCTGTTCACCCAGACCGACCCTGACACCTTCCTCGACCGGCTGTCCACCGCCAGCAACGTCGATGCGAACCTGAACTCGACGCTGCAGGAGCACCAGTCCCAGCAGGCCAATCTGACCGAGCTCAAGCGCGCCGCCCAGGCCGAGCTTGCGGCGCTTGCCGCCGAGGAGGAGCGGCTGCGCGGCCTCGACGCCGAGATCGAGAAGCGGCTCGACCAGGCCGAGGCGCTGGTGGTGCGGATGACCGAGGAGGAGCGGCGCCAGCTCGCCGCCCGGGACGGGGCCCGCGCCTCGTTCGACATCAGCGAGCTCGACGACGGCCAGGTCAGCGCCAGGATCAAGAAGGTCATCGCCTACGCGGTGTCCCGGGTGCCCGGCGGCCAGTACGTGCGTGGCCGCTCCGGCCCCACCGCCTTCGACTGCTCGGGGCTGATGCTGGCCGCCTACCGCCAGATCGGCATCTCGCTGCCGCACTCGTCGCGCGCCCAGTCCCGGGTCGGACGGGCGGTCTCCCGCTCGGAGCTGAGGCCCGGCGACCTGATCTTCTGGTACCACCCGATCCACCACGTCGGCATGTACATCGGCAACGGCAAGATCGTCCACGCCCGCAACCCGCGCAACGACCTTGTTGTCCAGTCGCTCGGCTCGTACCCCGCACCGTGGGCCGGCGCCCGGCGCGTCATCGGCTGACCGCCCGCGCGGTGATCCGGCGGGTGATTGCCCGGCGGCAGGCCGCCTGGCTGATCGGTGTCGCGGTCCTGCTCGCGACCACCGCCTGCGCCGCGACCACCGCCGCAACCCGGCACGACGAGCCCACGCTCCAGGCGGTGCCGGCCACCTCAGGGACGCTGCTGGTCCCGCCCGGGTTCGACGAGGCCGCCCGCCAGGACTGGCTCGCCCGGCTCGACCGAACGGCGGCCGCGCTGACCCGTGCCAGCCTGGCGCCGCTGGTTGCCGGCTGGGACGGCGACCTGCTCGTCGAACTGCCCCCGAACCGGCAGTGGTACGCCCGGCTGGCCGGCCCCGGTTCGGAACAGGCGGCAGCGGTCACCCGCTGCCTCGACGGGAAGGGCCGGATCACCGTCAACCCGGTGGTCGCTGACGAGGACGCCGGCTACCTCGACACGCTGGTCCTCCACGAAGGGGTACACGTCGCCACCGGCTCGAGCTGCGCCGGCCGGGCTGACCAGTGGGTGGAGGAGGGCCTGGCCGAGTGGCTGGCCTGCGAACCCGACCCTGCCTGCCTGGACGCCAGCCGGCAGTGGGTGGCCGACCACCTGGCCCGGGAGGGGCTGCCGTCCGGGTTACCGAGGGACAGCGAGTTCACCGGCTCACCGGACCAGGTCTCCGCCGCCTACGCACTGGCCAGGCAGGCGGTCGCCAGCGCTGTGGAGCGACTGGGTGAGCCTGCGGCGATGGCGCTGTTCGACAGCCACTACCGCGGGCTGGCCGATCCCGACGCCACGCGCCGGTTGACCGCGTGGTACCTGGCCGACCTGCAGCGGTTCAGCGGGAGTGCGCCGCGATGAACTCAAGCGACTCGGCGAAGATCTGGTCCCTGTCGTAGTCGAGGGTGGCCACGTGGTAGCTGCGGGCCAGTTCCCGCACCGTGACGTCGTCGCTGGACAGGTGGCTGCCCAGGTAGTCGGTGGAGGTCCCCGGGATGACATGGTCGGCCACCGAACGGAACGCGAGGGTCGGGCAGGTCACCAGGTCGAGGCTGGCCCGCACGTCGGCGAACAACTCGAACAGCGACACCGCCGCCCGCAGCGGGGTGTGGTCGTAGCCGTGCCGCAGCGTCCCCGGCTGCGCCACGTCGTGGCTGCGCGAGGGCACGCTCGCCAGCACCAGGGACGCCAGCGGCGCGAGCCGGTGCAGCGGGTAGGCCAGCAGCCCCGGGTTGACCAGCACCAGCCCGGCGATCGTGGAGCGGTGGTGGGCGGCCAGTCGCAGCGCGAGCGAGCCCCCCATCGAGTGCCCCGCGACGAACACCTGGTCGGTCTCGCCGGCCAGGGTGAGCAGCTCGCGCTCGGCGCAGTCGTACCAGTCCCGCCACCTGGTCACCTGGAGCTCCCGCCAGGTGGTGCCGTGCCCCGGAAGCCGCGGCAGCGACACCCGGTAGCCGGCGTCGGCGGTGATCCGCGCCCACTCCCGCAGGGCATGCGGCGAGCTGTTGAACCCGTGCAGGAACAGCACCGAGATCCGTCCCCGTCCGGCGCGGAAGGGCTTGGCGAACTCGGCAACCGTCATGGGGCCATGCTAGTGAGCGGGCCTGTCACCTATTGTGTTCGGCGGAGTCCGTTGCGGCAGCGGCGGCGGAAGGCGGAGATGTTCTACCAGATCTTCAAGACGGGGCTGTTCCGTCCGGTGGTGAAGTACCTGATGCGGGCCACCGTCAGCGGGCAGGAGAACGTTCCCGCGACCGGGGGAGCGATCCTCGCCATCAACCACCCGGCGACTGCGGAGACCTACGTCGTGCCCGCGATGCTCGACCGGCAGGTGATCTTCCCCGCGAAGGCCGAGCTGTTCAAGGGCAACCGCGGGCTGGGGTCGAAGGTGGTCGCCTGGTTCGTCAAGGCCGTCGACCAGGTGCCGCTGGACCGCTCCGGTGGCCGGATGTCGCTGGAAGGGCTGCGACCCGTCCTCGACGTGCTTGCCGGTGGCGGGCTGGTCGGCATCTTCCCCGAGGGCACCCGTTCCCCCGACGGCCGGCTCTACCGCGGCAAGACCGGGGTGGCCAGGATCGCGCTGGCCGCCCGCGTCCCGGTGATCCCGATAGCGGTCTCCGACACCCAGACAGTGCGCACCCGGCTCGGGTTGCCGTGGGTCCGGCGGCCGCGGGTGGTGGTGGGCGAGCCGCTCGACTTCTCCCGGTTCGCCGGGCTGGCCGATGATCGCGCCACGATCCGGTGGGTCACCGACGAGGTGATGGCTGCGATCCAGCAACTCTCGGGCCAGCAGTACGTGGACACCTACGCCAGCTCGGTCAAGTACGGGGCGGTTTCGGCCGCCGAGGCCGACCAGAAGGTGCTGCCCCGGCCGGGGCAGGGCGGGACCGGGCCGGTTCCGCCGGCAGCGAACCCGTGAGCAACCGCGCAGGTGCCCCTGCGTCCCGGCGTATCCTGACCGGCGTGGTTGACCCGATCCCCTCGCTGACCGAACTTCGTCGACGCCCGGTGGCCCAGCAACCCGTGTACCCCGAGCCGAGCGCGATGGAGGCGGTGCTGGCCGAACTGCGGACGCGGCCGCCGCTGGTCTTCGCGGGCGAGTGCGACGAGCTGCGCCGCCGGATCGGCGAGGTCGCCGCGGGGCGGTCCTTCCTGCTGCAGGGCGGCGACTGCGCCGAGACCTTCGAGTCGGTCACCGCCGCCGACATCCGCGGCAAGCTCCGTGTCCTGCTGTCGATGGCGGTCGTGCTCACCTACGCGGCCCAGGTGCCCGTCCTGAAGCTGGGGCGGATCGCCGGCCAGTACGCCAAGCCGCGCTCCAAGGACACCGAGACCCGCGACGGCGTGACGCTGCCCGCCTACCGGGGCGATGCGGTCAACGGGCTCGCGTTCACCCCCGAGTCGCGCCGCGCCGACCCGCGCCGGCTGATGGAGGTCTACAACCATTCAGCAGCGACGCTCAACCTGCTGCGCGCCTTCGTCAAGGGTGGCTTCGCCGACCTGCGCGCGGTGCACACCTGGAACCGCGACTTCGTCCTCAACTCCGACGTCGAGGAACGCTACGAGCAGATGACCTCGGAGATCGAGCGCGCGCTCGCCTTCATGGTCGCCTGCGGCGTGGACAATGCCTCGCTGCGCACCGTCGACTTCTACGCCTCCCACGAGGCGCTGCTGCTCGACTACGAGCACGCCCTGACCCGGATCGACTCCCGCACCGGCACCCCGTACGACACGAGCGCGCACATGGTGTGGATCGGGGAGCGCACCCGGCAACTTGACGGCGCGCACGTCGAGTTCTTCCGCCACGTCCGCAACCCGCTCGGGCTGAAGGTAGGCCCGGCCGCCTCTGCCGCCGAGGTCGTGGCGCTGTGCGAGCGGCTCGACCCGGAGCACGAGACCGGCAGGCTGACGGTGATCACGAGGATGGGCGCGGGCCGAATCCGCGACGTCCTGCCGCCGATAGTCGAGGCGGTCGAGGCGACCGGACGCAAGGTCGCCTGGGTGTGCGACCCGATGCACGGCAACACCTTCGAGACCTCCCTGGGCTACAAGACCCGGGCGTTCAGCCAGGTGGTGGACGAGGTGAACGGCTTCTTCGACGTCCACGAGGGCCTCGGGACGTGGCCCGGCGGGGTCCACATCGAGCTGACCGGCGACGATGTCACCGAGTGCGTCGGCGGTGTCGGTGAACTGGTCGAGGCCGACCTGGCCAACCGGTACGAGACCGCCTGCGACCCCCGAATGAACCGCAACCAGGCCCTGGAACTCGCCTTCGTGGTGGCCGAACGCCTCACCAGCGGCCGGATCCTGCGCCACAATCCCGTCCAGGACTTCCATCTCGAGGACTTCTGAACCGCCAGCTTCGCGAGGACACCACAGTGATCGACCTGCGCAGTGACACTGTCACGCGGCCGACCCCCGGCATGCGGGCGGCGATGGCGCAGGCCGAGGTGGGCGACGACGTCTACGGCGAGGACCCCGCGCTGAACGCGCTGCAGGAGCAGGTGGCTGCCCTGCTGGGCCACGAGGCCGGCCTGTTCACCCCGTCTGGCTCGATGGCGAACCTGCTCGGCATCTGGGCGCTGGTCAAGCCGGGCCAGGAGGTCGTCTGCGACGTCAGGGCCCACATCGCACGCGCCGAGATGGGCGCGCACGCCGCCCTCCACGGGATCACCATGCGCACCTGGGATTCCGCCGACGGGGTGGCCGCGCCGGCCACCATCGCCGACCTGATCACCCCGGACGCCGGTCCCTACCTGGTCTCCACCGCAGCCGTGGCGGTGGAGAACACCCACAACTTCGGCGGCGGCACCGTCCAGCCGCTCGAGGTGCTGGCCGGGATCTCGCAGGTGTGCCGCGACGCCGGCGTCGGCCTGCACCTTGACGGCGCCAGGCTGTGGAACGCCCACGTCGCCTCCGGTGTCCCGCTGGACGCCTACGGCGCGCTGTTCGACACGGTCAGCGTCTGCTTCTCCAAGGGTCTGGGGGCGCCGGTCGGGTCGATGCTGGTCGGGCCGGCGGAGCTGATCGCGCGCGCCAGGGTGCAGCGCAAGCGGCTGGGCGGCGGGATGCGGCAGGCCGGCATCCTCGCGGTCGCGGCCGGCTACGCCCTGGAGCACCAGCTCGAGCGGCTCGCCACCGACCACGCGGCCGCCGCCGCGTTCGCCGCGGAGGTCGTCGCGGCGGTGCCCGGAGCGATAGAGCTGGCCGCTGTGCAGACCAACATCGTGGTCATCGACACCGGCGCCACACCCGCCACCCGGGTCGTCGCCGCGGCCCGCGGTCGCGACGTGCTGCTCTCCGCGGTGGGTCCACGGACGGTGCGCGCCGTCACCCACCTCGATGTCAGCCTCGACGAGTGCGCGGCCGCCGGCCGGATCGTCGGAGAGTTGCTGGGGACGTCGTGAAGGCAGCGGTGCTGGGTTCGCCGGTCGCGCACTCGCTGTCCCCGGCCCTGCACAGCGCGGGGTACGCGGCGGCCGGACTGACCGGCTGGAGCTACTCCCGGTTCGACGTCTCAGAGGCCGGGTTGCCGGGCTTCGTGGGTGGACTGGGGCCGCAGTGGCGAGGGCTGTCGCTGACCATGCCGCTGAAGCGGGCCTGCCTGACGGTGGCCGACCGGGTCACCCCGCTGGCAGTCCGGGCCGGTGCCGGCAACACCATGGTGCGCGAGGCAGACGGCAGCTGGACAGCCCACAACACCGACGTCGGCGGGCTGGTCGACGCCCTCGCGCCGCACTGGCAGCCCACCTGGACGGTTGCTGCCGTGCTCGGCGGTGGCGCCACCGCCCGCTCCGCCCTGCTTGCGCTGGCCGAGCTCGGCGTGGCCCGCGCCAGCCTCTACCTGCGTGACCCCGCCCGCGCCGCCGAGGTCGTCAGGTGGGCAGGGACGGCCGTGCCGACGCTTGAGGTCGAGGGCCGTCAGCTGCAGGACTGGGGCACCGGCACCGAGCCGGTGGTGGTGTCCAGCCTGCCGCCCGCCCCCGGGGTCGAGGAGTCGCTGACCGGGCGCCGGGACGGGCTGCTGTTCGACGTGGTCTATGCCGGCTGGCCGACACCGCTCGCCCGCCGGGCCGGTGCGGCGGGGATGGTGGTGGTTGGCGGACTTGACCTGCTGGTCCACCAGGCGGCCCGCCAGTTCGAGCTCTTCACCGGCACGCCGGCGCCGGTGGACGCGATGCGGGCGGCCGGACTGGCCCACCTGGAGCGGTCAGTCGGCGCTGCTGCCTCCGACGCCGCAGGCGGTGCCGGGTGATAGTCCTGATCGGGTTCATGGGGGCGGGCAAGAGCACGGTGGGCCGCGAGTTGGCGGCGCGCCTCGGCCGCAGCTTCATCGACACCGACGAGGTCATCGAGCTCACCGCGGGGCTGTCGATAGCCGACATCTTTCAGGCCGGGGGCGAAGACGGCTTCCGCGAGCTGGAGGCAAGGGTGGTGCGCGAGCAGCTGACCGGGCCACCGGCAGTGCTGGCCCTGGGTGGCGGCGCACTGACCACCGAGCCAGTGCGCGAGGCACTGGCCGGCCATGACGTCGTCCTGCTGGAGATCAGCCTGGCCGACGCGCTCGGCCGGATCGGGGACGACGCCGGCCGCCCGATGCTGAACCGGCCGGACCTCGCCGAGCTGTTCGCCGCCCGCGCCGTCCACTACGAGCAGGCCGCCACCGTGCGGGTGCCCGTCGCCGGCCGGTCCACCACCGAGGTCGTCGAGGCGGTGGTGTCAGGGCTGGAGGCCGTGGGCGCGCCACGGCTGGACCGAGGGTCGCCGGACGCGGGAGAGTAGCCCCATGGACGTGCTGGTCATCAACGGGCCCAACCTCAACACCCTCGGCACCCGCGAACCCGAGGTGTACGGCACCACGACCCTGCCCGAGGTGGAGGCGGCGCTGATCGCGCAGGGCGCGGCCGCCGGGTTGAGCGTCGACACCTTCCAGAGCAACCACGAGGGCGCGATCATCGACCGGCTGCACGAGGCCCGCGCTGACGGCACCCGGTTCATCATCATGAACCCCGGCGCGCTGACCCATACATCGATAGCGCTGCGGGACGCCCTGGCGGCTGTCGCCCTGCCCTTCATCGAGGTGCACATCTCCAACATCCACGCCCGCGAGGAGTTCCGGCACCACTCCTACCTGAGCGAACTGGCAGTCGGCGTGCTGTTCGGCTTCGGCACCCACGGCTACCACCTGGCGATGGACTACGTGGTCCTGCAGCTGATCGACAACTCGGGCGAGGAACTGGCCCTGGCCTGAGCCACCGGCTGCCACGGCACCTCCGGGAGCGCGGACCAGGTTCGCGACGGATCGGGGCCTATAAGCCGGGGTCCGCACCGGCGTTGCGGGCTTCGCGGTGATCCTGTGGATGTCAGGTTCTGCGAGGCCCTGACATCAACGGTTCTGCCGCGAACCTGCCGGGAACGCGACCGCGCCGCAGCCACAACCACGGATTCGCCGCGAGAACTAGGCTCACGGCATGCAGATCACACACCTTGGACACTCAGCGGTGCTGGTGGAGGTCCCCGACCGCCGGATCCTGTTCGACCCCGGCAACTTCTCCGACGCGTGGCACGACCTGACCGGACTGGACGCGGTCCTCGTGACCCACAAGCACCCCGACCACGTCGACCCGGCGGCGATGCCGAGGCTGCTGGCGGCGAACCCATCGGCGGCTGTCCACGTCGAACCTGAGGTGCTGGCGGCAGTCGACCTGCCGGGCGCCAGGGGTCTGGCCGCGGACGCCTCTGTCGACCTCGGCGCCGGCGTCCGGGTGGACGCGGTCGGCGGTCGGCACGCGGTGATCCACGCCGACATCCCGGTGATCGGGAACGTCGGGCTCGTGCTGAGCGCGCCGGGGGAGCCCACCTTCTTCCATCCCGGCGACTCGCTGGCGACGATCCCGTCCGGTATCGACGTGGTCGCGATCCCTGCCTACGGGCCGTGGGCCGCGATGAAGGAGACCATCGACTTCGTCAGGGCTGTGGCTGCCCCGCGCGGGTTCCTGATCCACGAGGGACTGCTCGGCCCGCGCGGCTGGAAGCTGTGCTTCGACAGGATCGGCGAGATGGGGCCTGCGGACCTTGTCGACCTGCGCGACGGACAGCCGTGGCGGCTCAGGTGATGTAGATGGTGACCGTGGAGCCTTCCGGCGCCTCCTTGCCGTTGCCGGGGTCGGTGTAGGCGACCAGTCCGAGGAAGTTGGCGATGTGGGCCACCTTGACCTTGAAGCCCGCCTTCTTCAGCACCTTGGTGGCCTCGTCCACGCCCATGTACTTCACGTAGGGCACCTTGACCATCACCGGGCCCTTGGACACCACGAAGCTGATGGTGCCGCCGCGGGGGACCTCGCCCTTGGCGGGGTCGGAGGAGATCACCGAGCCGGCAGGGATCGTCTTGTGGTTCTTCTCCTCGGCGATCTCCACCTTGAGACCTGCGTCCTCGTAGTGCGCCTTGGCCTGCTCGAACGGCTTGCCCTTGAAGCTGATGATTTCGACCGGGGCCGGCCCGCGGGAGACGCTCAGGTCGACCCTGGTCTGCGGCTTGACGCGCTCGCCGGCTCCTACCGAGGCGTTGAAGACGGTTCCGGACTTCGCGCTGTCGTGGTAGCTGGCGGTGACCTCGCCGAGCACCAGGTGGTTCTCCTCGAGCGCGGCCTGGGCGTCCTCGGGGGTCATCCCGATCACCTTGGGCATCTCGTAGCGCTCCGGGCCCTTGGACAGGTAGGCGATGACTGTGCCGCCGCGGACCACCGGTGCCCCGGCGACCGGGTTGGGGCGGATCACGTGGCCGACACCGACGGTCTCGGAGTAGTCGTTGTCGAAGTCGATGGTCAGGCCGTGCTCGGCGGCCAGCGCGGTGGCCGCGTCCTGGGACAGCTCGGCGAACGCCGGGGTCTCGGTGAACCGGCCCTGGAACATCCACCAGCCGCCCACGGCGAGCGCGGCGGTCAGCAGCAGGACGATGGCGAGCGTCAGCAGGCCGCGGCGGCGCCGCCGCACCTGGCGCTGCCGCAGGGTGCGCACCGCCGGGGGCGGCGAGTCGGGCCGGTCGTCGTAGTACGCCATCCCGTCGGCCACCGGCGGGTGCCCGGGGCTCAGCGGGGTGGACGGGGTGAACCGCAGCGTCGCCGTGCGGCTGATGGGTCCGGAGCCGGACTGGGTGCCGCGGCCCGACCCGGCCCCGACCAGCGCGGGAACCTGTTCGGTCGGCTGGTTGGCGGCGTCAAGCGTCGTGGCCCGCATCGCCACGGAGAGCGCCGGGTCGTCCATCACCCCGTCGGACAGGGCGCGCCGGGCGCGCCGGGCGTGGTCGAGCAGGACAGTGGCGTCGGCAGGTCGGGCGCCGCGGTCACGGGTGGTCGCGCTGGTCACCAGGGCGTCGATGTAGGGCGGGATGCCGTTGCGGGAGTCTCGCCACGACGGCGTCATCTGGGACGACGGGGCGGGGATCTCGTTGTGGACGTGGCTGTAGGCGACCTGGATCGGGGTGTCCCCGGTGTGCGGCTTGCGTCCGGTGAGCATCTCGAACAGCACCACGCCGAGGGCGTACACGTCGGCGCGGGTGTCGCCCTTCCCGGTGGTGACCAGTTCGGGGGCGATGTAGGACACCGTCCCGATCAGTGTCCCGGTCTGGGTCGCGGTGTGGGCGGTCACCGCCCGCGCCAGGCCGAAGTCGGCGACCTTGATCTGCCCGCGGTCGGAGATCAGGACGTTCTCGGGCTTGATGTCGCGGTGGATGATCCCACCCTCGTGGGCGGCCGCGACAGCGTTGACCACCGGCAGCAGCAGGTCGAGCGCCCGGGCCGGCTCCATCGGTGCCTCGCGGGTGATCACATGCCGCAGGGTGCAGCCCTCGACGTACTCCATCACGATGTAGGGCCGCCCACCGTCCATGCCCTGGTCGAACACGGCGACCACGTTGGGGTGGGAGAGCCGCGCGGCGGCGCGGGCCTCACGATCGAAGCGGGAGACGAAGTCGGCGTCGCCGCCCAGGCTGTCGTGCATGACCTTGATCGCGACAGTCCTTGTCAGGCGCCGGTCGGAGGCGAGGTACACGGTGGCCATGCCGCCCCGGGCGAGCTTGCGCAGGATCTCGTAGCGTCCGTCCAGCACATGGCCCACCAGGGGGTCGCCATTGCTCATGCTCGTCACGTCGGCTCCGGACACGTCGGGGAAGAAGGCCGTCCAGACCTGCGGGATCGATTGTACGAGTCCCCGGCAAGTTGGTGCCGCTGACTCGCCGGGAGTAGCCCTGCCCCGTGGGCAGCGCGGACTATCGGCCCTAGGGTGGCGTTGTGACTGTTCTGCTCGGCGTCGCCGCCCGAATGCGCCTCGCGCGCCTGTTGCTGATCACCGACCTGCGTACCGGGCAGGGTGACCTGCCGGAGCTCGTCGCGTCGACGCTCGCCGCCGGGGTGGACATAGTCCAGCTGCGCGACCCCAAGGCCGACGAGGAGCAGCTGGCGGCGGCGTTCACCACCGTGCGGGAGGTGGTGCAGCAGCGCAAGGCGCTGCTGGGTCTGTTCGACGCGCTGGATCCCGCCGAGCGGCTGCAGGCCGACGTGCTGCACCTGTCCGAGCGCGGCCCCGATGCCGGCGAGGCGCGCACGCGCGTCCACGAGTGGGCGCTGCTGGGACGGTCGTGCCACTCCCGCCGGCAGGTGGACGCTGCGCTGCGCGACCCGCAGATCAACTACCTCACCGTCGGCCCGGTGGTCGGCGGCCTGTTCGGCACCGGAGGGCTCGACCTGGTCAGGCACGCCGCCGCCCAGGCCCCGCCCTCCGAGCCCGCCTCGGCACCGTGGTTCGCGGTGGGCGGGGTCACCGCGGAGAACCTCGACGAGGTACTGGACGCCGGCGCCCGACGGGTCGCCGTCTCCCGGGCGATCACCGATGCCGCCGACCCGGCCGCCGCCGCGGCCGACCTGAAGGGCCGGCTGGTGCGCGCCTGGAAGGACGACCCCGGCATGGACCAGGTGGTGTTCGGGGCCTTCCAGGGCTGAGCCGGCGGGTCGCAGGCTGCAGCGGGCCTTTCCGCCCGGTCAGCTCTCCCGCTGCGCGGCGGTGCGGGCAAGGTTCGCCAGCGCCTCGCGGGCAGGGCCGGTCACCGGCGCATCGGCCAGACCCGCGATGGCCGCGTAGGTCGCCTCGCTGATCGCCTGCTCGACGACAGCCAGCGCCCCGCTCTCGGCGATGATGCCCTGGGCGCGGGCAACCGCGGCGTCGGTCAGCTCCGGTGCGCCGGCCAGGTCGGCGAGTTCCCGGGCGGCAGCCTCGGGCGCCAGCCGGATCGCGTGGGCCAGCAGCGCTGTCAGCTTGCCCTCGCGCAGGTCGCCGCCGGCAGGCTTGCCGGTGACCTGCTCGTCGCCGAACACGCCGAGCACGTCGTCGCGGAGCTGGAAGGCCCGGCCAACCGCCGAGCCGTAGCTGTGCAGTGCCGCGAGCAGCTCCGGTCCGCCACCGGCGAGGGCGGCGCCCAGTTGCAGCGGTCGCACCACGGTGTAGCGGGCGGTCTTGAACTCGAGTACCTGGTCGACCTGGTGCAGCACCTCGCGGGGTGCCGTCCGCGCGTCGCCGGCCGGCCGGGACTGCGCGAGGATGTCGAGGAACTGGCCGGTGGTCACCTCGGTCAGCACCGCCTCCATGACCGGGCGCGCCGCCTCTACGGCAGCCACGTCGAGGCCGCAGCGCCGGAACATCTCCTGGGACCACACCAGCAGCAGGTCGCCGAGCAGGATGGCGCCGCCCCGTCCGAAGGCGTCGGAGTCGCCCCGCAGCCCACGCCCGGCGTGGACGGCGGCGAACTGACGGTGCGCAGCCGGCTGGCCGCGGCGGGTGTCGGAGGCGTCCATCACGTCGTCGTGCACCAGCGCGCTGACGTGCAGCAGGTCGAGGCTGGCGGCGGCCCGCAGCAGCGGGGCAGGGTCGTCAGGGACGCCGGCGGCGGCCACCCAGCCCCACGCGCAGAACGCCGGCCGCAGC